>JAKJFK010000062.1 GCA_022704925.1 candidate division TA06 bacterium
GCTGGTCAGGTCGCACTTCAGGTAGGGCGCCAGCTGGCCCATCCAGTGGCCGTAATATATGCTTCCGATCCCGACAATGTTGCCGAAGTTGGAGCCGGTCGCACCGTAGAAGGTCGGGCCGTCGCTGTATAGGGCCGGAATGGTCCCGTCATTATCGTTCATGTACATCCGGGAGGCCAGGCCGATCTGCTTCAGGTTATTCACGCAGGCGGCCATCTTGGCCCGGTTGCGCGCCCGGGACAAGGCCGGCAGCAGCATGGCCGCCAGGATGGCGATGATGCCGATCACCACCAGGAGTTCAATCAGGGTGAAGCCCCGGGCCGTTTTCCTTGATTTCATAAGTCCTCCGTCACTATGTGATTGGTTGGGCGGATGGTTACGGGGTTACCGTCAGCCGGGCCGTGCCGACGTTGTTGGTCGCCGCGATCGCCTCCACGTGGCCGTCAAACATCAGGCAGTTGATCACCCCGTTGTGGCTGTCGGCCAGATCCTGGAAATCACCGGTTTCTCCCTGCATCGCATTCCAGCCGCTGCTGTCGTGGTTACGCATGTCCCCGCAGATGATCTTGTCCTGCGGGTCGGGCACCTTCTGGATCAGGGTGGTGGGCAGGATAAGCTTGTTATAAGTATAACTGAACGGGTAGGCCCAGGGCTTTCCGGCTGCGTCGAAATCGGTCAGGTTGTAACGCTGCCACTTGATGCTGCCATGATTTTCCAGGCCGGCGCCCCCCAGGCACTGAAAGACCTTCGGGTCCCGGAGGTAGTTCTCGGAGAGAAGAGTGTACATCCAGTGCTTCTCCCAAACGTCAAGGTAGTAAACACCGCCGGCGACACCGTTGTTGTATATTTCGTTGGAGGCCAGGGTCGGCATCCGTCCTTCCCAGTCGTTGCTGTACATGAAGATGGCCAGGCCGATCTGCTTCAGGTTGCTGGTGCAATTGGACACCTGGGCCCGGGTCCGGGCCTTCTCCAGGGCCGGCAGCAGCATGGCTGCCAGAATGGCGATGATGGCGATGACCACCAGAAGTTCGATCAGGGTGAAGCCAAGACCACTCCGCATCCGTAATTTCATAAACCCTCCCTCAGAAATTACTCCGGACACGCCCGGGCTTCCGGGCCTTCTTCTGGATTCTTCCTTCCCCTTTCCGGTCCGTTTGACTCCCCTCCTTTCAACCTTCGACCGGGGTGACGGTTCTCATACTTCTTCCAGATAATATAATGTCGCAGGAATACGGATTTGTCAAGTTATACAATGCTCAGGTTAAAAAAACAGGCGGGCGGGGTAGCAGGGTAGCATCAAAACGGGCGGTTTTACTTAAGGTTGTCTCCGGTGGAAGCGGTTTCGTTTTTTTACGCCTTCGCCGCCTCCCGGGCGAGCCAGTCCCGGACCTGGCGCAGGCAGTTGGCCCGGGTCCGCAGCACCTGTTTTTTGGCCTGGGCCGGCGTGGCCCGGCGGGGATCCTCCTCGGGGCGGACCGTGAAACCCGGGGCCGGCCGGCCCCGGAAGGTCAGGTCGTCGATGATTGCCCAATCAAGGTTCTTCAGCGGCTTTTTGCCGGCCGGCAGCGCCTTCAGGTCGACCGATTCCGGGTAGTGGAAGAGGGTGGCGTTGGTCTCCTCGAGCGTGGCGTGCGACCACTTGTTGTCGCCGGGAAAATTCACCAGCGGCATCATCAGAAGCACCCGGACCGGCCGGGTGCCCTCGAACTCCTTCTTCAGCCGTTGGATAACGGCGATCTGGTTTTCGGCGCCGTGGCCGTTGGCGATCACGATCCGGCGGAACCGCCAGTCGTCGGCCAGGAGTTTCAGCTGGTTGCGCAGGACCAGGGCGAAGACCTCCTCCTTGAAGTACTGGCTGGGCAGGCTGTTCTTCGGGAAGTCCATGCCCACCACGTAATCGGAGGGTTTGAAGCCGATGCTTTTCAACATCTCCGGCCGCCGTTCCCTTTCGGTCCCGATGAAGAGGGGCGGCATTACCAGGCCGTCCAGTTCGCGGGCGAGGAAGAGGGCGTTCTGGTAGGCGTTGAGCGGGTCGGTGCCCAGGGGCAGGTGGGGTCCGTGCCACTCCAGGGGCGCCACCGGGAGGAAGATGAGCGAAGTTTTCTCCCGGGCGGCCAGGATTTCGGCCGGACGCAGGTACGGTACCTCGACGCATTTTTTCATGTTCCGCCTCATTTTGAGGACGCGCCGGAAAATACCGGCGCGCCCGGGCCTTTAACCGATGCCGATCGGCAGCTTGTTGCCGGTGGTCTTGGTGATGAAATCGATGATCAGCCAGACGCCGCCGGCGGTCAGCTGGCCGAGCACCAGTCCCAGGAAGAAGGGGATGCTACGCTGGTAGACCTTCGGACCGGCGTAGCGCAGGATGATGCTCTTGAGCAGCCAGGCCAGGAAGATGGAGAGCCAGGCGTGGCTCATCATGTAACTGTTGGCGATCGGGAAACCGATGTAGTGGATCGGCCACCAGAGGAAGCGGTAGCGCAGGAACATCAGGACGCCCATGGCCGCCATCCCGACCCCGGTGAAGCCCAGCCGCGGCATGATGATGTCCCGGGTGGGCGGATGGAGGATCTTGTCGGTTATGTAGCCGATGTTGTAGCGGATCATGCTGCCGCGGAAGAACCAGGATTGCTGGCTGTTGATGGCGCCGTGTTCGAAGCCGACCTTCAGCATCATCCAGGCGGCGCCCGCGTAGGCCAGCACCAGGGCGGCCAGCAGGGCCAGGAAGAGGAGCCGGGGCCGGATGCGGCCGGTTTCGTTGATCTTGAGCGAGTTGGCCGTCGAAGCCATGACCGTGGTCCGGATGTCCGAAGACCAGGAGAACTGCATGCCCAGCAGGCTGTAGCCGGCCGGACCGATGGCCTGGCTGGGCAGGGAGTAGGTGGTGAAGACCGGTGGAATGTTGATGCTGCGGGCGAAGCCGATGCCCGCCTGGCAGATGATCCGGCTCAGGCCGGTCAGGACCACCAGGGCGGCGAAAAGAAAGACCAGGGCCGGCAGCAGCGGCAGGCCATGCAGGGTCAGCCAGACCAGGATCAGTGCCGAGCCGATGAAGAGGCCCAGGATGGCGGTGCGGTAAGAGAGGATCTCGTCCGAATCGTCCACCTGCGGATCGTTCCGGAAGGCCTTCCGGAGGACATTGGCCAGGTGCTGGCGGGCGAGATAGAGACCGAAGAAGACCAGGGTGATCATGGAACCCATCGCCCGGAAGGAGGCCATGATCGAACCCTCGGCGAAGGGATCGAGCGGGCCGGGCAGGCTGAAGCCGACGATGTTCAGCCAGCCGGTCTCCAGCACGCCCAGCAGGTAGAAGAGCCAGAGTGAAAAGGCGATGTCGAGGTTGAGCAGGTAGGCCAGTCCGAGCACCGGGAAGCTCAGGAAGAAGCTCAGGCTCATGGTGTTTCGGAAGATCCGGACCGAGTTCAGCAGCACGGGCGCCGGCACTTCGGGGAAGTAATAATGAAGGCCGTTGAGGGAGAGGATCAGGAAGGAGATGGCGAAGCCAAGCCACATCAGCCGGTTCTTGAAGAAGGGCGGTACCCGTCCCCCGCCTTCGGACGGCCGGACCATCTCCAGGGGCAGGATGGTGAGCGGAAAGACCAGCTTTTCGTTCTCCACCCACTGCTTTCGGAGGATGACCGTGATGCAGATGCTGACGAAGTAAATCAGCAGCAGCAGGAGCAGCCAGGCGGCCAGCGGCCTCAGGTAGCCGAACCAGGGGGCGGCCGCGCCGGCGCTGGTTCCCTCGAAGAAGGCGGTGGCGGTGTTGAGGTCGGGAGTCAGCCAGGGTTTAAGGTGGGGCAGTACCAGTTCTCCCCAGCGGTTTTCCGGGGTGGCGAAGTATTGAACCCCGGAGATGAGCGGGATCAGGATGCTCATCAGTCCCCAGCTGGGGATGGCCGAGGCGATCAGCATCATCATGTAGATGAGCAGCAGTTCGCTTGAATTGAAGGCCAGCCGGCGATTGATCAGGGAGAGGATCGGGTTGATCAGCAGCGCCAGCAGGAAGAGGCCGACCACCGCCGCCCCGGCGATGAAATCGGCGCTCATCCCGTAGGGCTGGATCATCATCAGGCTGTAAGGTTCGGTGATCGCCACCCCGAGGGCAAAGAGGCAGCCGGCCAGGAAGGCCCGCCTGGAAAAACCGTTGCCGCGTTTCATTTCCATATTTGACTCACCCTTTTTTCTTCTGGACGATCCGCCAGCGGATAACCGCGTGGCGGCCGATCTCCGGCAGGCGGGTCTCCCAGTAGCCGTCGGAACGGCCGACCCAGGTCAACGGCCGCGGTTCTTTCCGTTCCGGGATCAGGCATTCGCCTTCGGCCGGTTTGGAGGCCGACATCACTCCCAGAGCGATTTCCGCCGTTCCGGCCAGCGGTCCGCAGCGCAGCAGGGCGGCGCCCAGCCGGCCGTCCGGCCAGGCCAGGTAATCGAGGCGCAGTTCCGGGTTTCCATAGACCGTCACCGGTCTTGAATCCGGGGCCAGCCACTGGATGGTCTCCAGCACCTCGGCCGCATTGTATGGCTCCTTCCAGTAGCGGCTGTCGATGCCGTCGTAATGGACGTTATAGCGGCTCTTGAAGGTGCGCGGCCGGTACACGTACTCCAGCTTCGGCAGGTAGGCGGCCCGCCCCCGGCCGAAGAGAGCGCGCGCCGGCTGGCCGGCTTCGCCCAGGGTGATGAATTGCTGGTGCGGATCGAAGGACCAGGTTTCGGACGACCGGGAGGAGCCGGCCTTCCAATCCCCGGCGAAGAGCGGGCCAAAGACCGGGCTGGTCCGGCGCCGGCCTTCGTCATTGTAAAGTCCGGAGTTCTCGGTGATCAGAAGCGAGCCGCCCTTCTTGACAAACTCGATCAGGGCGGCGGCCTGGGCCTGGCTCACGTACTGGCTGTCCGGCAGGATGAGCAGGTCGAACTCCTTCAGTTTCTCACCGTTGACATGTCCATCGGAAATGATGCTGAACGGAATCCGGTGGTTGAAGAGCGTCTGTTCGAGCACGCAGGCCGAAAGGTAGGTGCCGGTCGAAATGAATGCCAGCGACAGCTTGCTGCGCCAGAGGCCGATCCGGGCGGCGCTGCGCACCGGCGTGTAAAGGGCGGTATGGCGCCGGTAGTGGGCCAGCAGTTCGGCCACGCCGGGCTGGGCCGGGTTCAGCGGCCGCCGGCCCGGTTCGGCATAGCCCCAGTGTTGGTTGATGCCCGGGTTGCCGGCGAAGGTCAGGTTGAAGGCCAGCGTCTCCTCGTCGCCGTAGGCGGTGTAAACCGACTTGCCCAGCCGGCGGTAGAAGTTCATGCCCCGGAACTTGTGGGTGACCTTCGGAATGGCCCGCGGGTCATCATCGGGCCGGTAATCGGGGTTCTCCTCGCAGACCACGTCCACGTGGGCGCTCTGGGCCTCCTGGTCGATGCCGTGCAGGATTGCCTGGTTCACGCCCCAGACTGACTGGCCGTTCGATTCCATGCAGATGGCCGGGTTGAGGGAATGGGCGTATTCGGACATCTCCCTTATGTAATCGGTCACCGTCCAGCAGCGGAAGAGGATCCACTCCTGCATCAGGGGATTCCGGACCTGGTCAAGGTCCCAGGGTCCGCCGAAGCGCAGGTAGAAGTTGGGCGCCCGGAAGGTCTCGAAGCCGGGGTAGCCGAAGCGGCGCTTCTGGCTGGCCGGGTCCGGGTACCTGCGGTAGAGGAACTTCCGGAAGGCCTCCTGGCAGTAGCGGCAGTGGCAACTGTCCGGTTCCGGCCAGACGGCCAGGTTGTCGAAGTGCAGGAAATCGGTCTTGACGTAGTTGACCGCCCGCTCGACCTGGCGGCGCATCCGCTCCCGCCAGCCGGGCGAGTTGAAACAGGCCACCCAGCGCCAGGTCTGCTCGCCGCCGTAGTGGACCTTGCGGCCGTCGTGGGTCACCACCGCCCAGTCCTCGCACTCCGGGTAATCCTTGAGCATCGACTCAAAGTAGACGGTGTTGGCCAGGTAGGTTCCGTGGCGCAGGCCGTGCTTGTGGCAGAGTTCGGCCTGGAGGCGGGCCCGTTCCTGATCCTCGGCCTGGTCGGTGTCGCCCAGGCCGCGGTCGAACTGGCTGACCAGCAGTTTGATACCCAGCTCCTTCAGCCGGAGGATGTGCGCCTCGGTATACTCCCAGTCATACTCCTCTTCCACGTTGTCGGGTTGGTTACCGGCGCGAAGGCGGCCGGTGATCGGGTGCCAGCCGCCGGCCATGATGATGCCGTTCTGCTTCCACCAGGGAAGGGTTTCCTTATTCTTTTTTTCCACCGTGCCGGCTCCTTGTTGATTGAAAGTAATTGCTGGTACTGGTTCCTGGTTGGAGGACCGGGGTCTTCCCGGTCGCGCCATCTTTAAAGGCGCGTATTCCATTTATGATAGAGTAACAACGGGGAAAAGTCAACCGGTATAATTAGACAATTTTCAATCCTGACTTCAGTTCAAGTGGAAGCGGAGAGTGATAAAAAAGACCCGGTTCGACAGTGGTTCACTTCCGGTCCAGGCGGGGAAAGGGGCCGATTTCCGGATGGACTCGACCGCGGCCCGGTCCAGGGCCGGGATCCCGGATCCCGATTCAACTGAACTCCGGACCAGCCGCCCTTCGGAGTCCAGTTCGAACCGGAGTCGGACGGCCCCCGCCTGGCCCCGCCGACGGGCCGCGGCCGGATACGCAAGGTTCTCCATGATCCGGCGGCGCACCAGCCGGGCGTAATCGGATTCGGCCGGCCGGTCCAGGTCAACCCGGTCTTCATTCGCAGACCGGACGGGTTCCCTGGCGATCGTCTCCCGTTCGGCCGCGGCCGGCGGCGCCGGGACATGACTTTCCGGTCCGGCCGGGCCCTTCGGCAGGGGCGGAATGAACGGTTCGGGCCAGGGAGTGATCAGCGTTGTCGACCGGGGTGTTTCGATCGGCTCGACGGCCGGGGAAGCCGGACGGGGGGACGGCAGCCGGGATGCTTCCGGGATGATCCTGGATGGTGCCGGGATCGGTGCCGGCCGGATAGGTTCCGGCCCGGGAGGCTCTTGCGGGGGCCGGCTGGTTCTCTCGGCGACCGGCGGCAACCGGTCGAGATTTACAAAGATGACCGGTTCGGAGTACCGTTCATACGGTTGAAGCAGCGGCATGGCCAGGAGCAGGAGCGCCAGCAGAAGGTGGCCGGAAATCGAAAGGCAGAGGCCGCCGACGGGACGCATCGGACCTCCCGGGTCAGAAACGGGCGTTTATCCCGATGCCGAAGCTGGCACCGGGCATCGGGTAACCGCTCAGGATTTCGTAATTCTCGTTCAGGAGGTTTTCGCCCTGCAGGAAGAACTCCAGGCCGGGCCGGACCTGGCGGGCGAGCCGGGCTCCAAGCAGCAGGTGATCCTCCACTTTCCGGGTATTGGCCGGGTCGGCCCAGGCCGGATCGCGGTACCCGGCCTTGAGGTAAAGGTTCCAGCCGCGGACGGCGATCTCCCCGGTCAGCCCGAACTCCTGGCCCGGCCGGTACGGCAGTTCTTTGCCGGTCTGCCGGTCACGGGTATCGAGGCGGGTGTGGCTGGCGGTGAAGCGGAGTCCGGGACTGGCCTCCCAGCGCAGTTCCGTCTCCAGCCCGGAAATCCGGGCCCGGCCGATATTCATCGTTTCGTAACGGGTCCAGGGCACTACTTCGACCCAGCTGATCAGGTCCTTGACCTCGTTCTGGAAATAGGTGGTCCGCAGGGAGACCCGCCGATTGAAATTATGGTCCAGTCCCGCTTCGTAAGAGGTCCCCTTTTCGGGCCGCAGGCCGGCATTTCCGAAGGAGCCGGCGCCCGGCCACCATTCCTCGAACCAGTAAAGTTCGTTGACTGTCGGGGCCCGGTAGGATCGGCCGAAGGCCAGGCGCAGGGCAGTTCGTTCGTTCAGGGCGACCCGGCCGGCCAGCCTCGGGCTGAACTCCGAACCGAAGACCGAGTGGTCGTCATAGCGGCCGCCCAGCAGGAGGTTAAGCCGGCCCAGGTCAATCTGGTCCTGCAGGTAGAGATTCCGGCTGTCCGGTTCGTGTTGGCCGGTGGCGTCCCCGTCCACCCGGTCGGCCAGGTATCCGGCGCCGAAGGTCAGCTGGTGGCGTTCTGCGACCAGTGAGCTGTTCTGGATCTCCAGTCCATCCTGGCGGTTGCGGGTGATGGTGTCAACCGGCCAGCCCGGGTCGGGGTTGCGGTAGTGGAGTCGGTTCCGCCGCCGGTAGAGGCGGGCCTGGAATTCCCCGGCGTCCCGGTAGAAACGGTAGCCGAGCTCCTGCCACTCCTCCTCGGTCCGCTGCTCCGCCAGCGGGGAGGGAAAGGCGGTCGGACCGGGCACCTCGCTTACCTGGAAATCGCTGCCGAGCGACAGGGTCAGCTCGGCATTATCGCCCAGGTTTAAGGAGGCCTTGCCGAAGAGGTGTTCTTCCCGGGCGGCGCTGTTCTCCCGGTCGCCTCCGGACTGGAGGCCCGATCCGCCCACCAGGTAGCCGAAGCGGCCGACGGTCCGGCCGAAGGAGGCCCCGGCCCGCCAGGTGTCGAAGGTGCCGAAGCTCAGGTTGGTTGCGAATTCAGGGTCGGCCGGGATGCGCCGGGTGATCAGGTTGACCACCCCGCTCAGGGCGTTGGCCCCGTAAATGGCCGAAGCCGGACCGCGCAGGACCTCGACCCTTTCGACCAGTTCCATTGGAAAGAGGCCGAGGTCAAAGAGGCCGGAGGCCGGCAGGTTAAGGGGACGGCCGTCTATCAGCAGGAGCGCCTGTTCGCTGGTCGAACCGCGCAGGCCAAGGGAGACCTGGCTGCCCGGTCCACCCTGGCTCTTGACGGTCACCCCGGCGGTTCCACCCAGCAGCTCTCCCAGATTGGCGGCCCCGGAAGTCTCGATGACCGGGCGGTCCAGGTAATTGACAACCACCGGGAGC
>JAKJFK010000277.1 GCA_022704925.1 candidate division TA06 bacterium
GCGGTGATTTCGGAGTTTCCGCTTTCGGTGCGGCCGGACAAGGGCACCTTTCCGCGCCGCAACCGCCTCATCAGCGGCCTCTCCGGCGGCGTGCTGATCGTCGAGGCCGGCCAGCGCAGCGGCGCCCTGATCACCACCGATTACGCTCTGGAACAGGGGCGCGAGGTCTTCGCCCTGCCCGGCCCGGTTGACCAGGAGACCAGCGTCGGGACCAACCGCCTGATTGCCGACGGCGCCCGGCCGGCCCTGGTTCCCGAGGACATCGTTTCGGTGCTGGCCCCGAACCGGCTGGCGCCGGCCGCTCCGGCCGCCGTTCCGGAGACGGCCGGGCTGCCTTTTGAGGACGAGCTGACCGGCCGGCTCCTGACCGCGCTTTCCGGCGAGAAACCGCTTACCCTGGACGACCTGGCCGCCTTGCTGGGCATCGTGCCGGCCCGCCTGGCCGACCTGCTTACCCGGTTGGAACTGGCCGGGAGGGTTAGGGCTTTGCCGGGGCAGAGGTATCGCCTCCCCTGATAACGATTAGCCTTCAAAGAGATAAGCGTGTTGGCTGCGTCGTCGGCATCGTCAACGTACCTCCAGTACGTTTCCTCGCCGCTTCCTGGCCGCCTTCTTCTCTCTTTGAATTCTTAATCGTTATGGCTTTGTTGGAAGGGATCAAAGCCTGATAACGGCGCGTCTTCAAAGAGATAAGTTCGTTGGCTTCGTCAGCGGCATCGTCAACGCCCGTGTCAACCCGCTCTCCTGACCTTCCAACCGGGGTCCTTTTTGCGGGTCTCTTTACCTTGCCGCCGGGCCCCCGTAAATGCTATAATTATCAAATAATTCAGGAGGTGAGATGCGTATATTCAACCACTTGGTGGCCTGGATTTACAGCCTGGCTTCGCTCTACGTTTCGGTTATCTTCATCCTCATCTGGCTCGACCCCAACTTTACCAATTATTTCTGTGAGCAGATCCACAGCATCGAGCCCTACAAGTTTGCGCTGGTGGGCGGAGCGCTGCTGATGCTGGGCGCCATCTGGCTGGCCTCGGTTATCGAACACCATTACCGGACGCGCTCGGTTTCCTTCAACGGTCCCGGCGGACTGGTGCGGGTCCATCTTTCGGCGGTTGAGGATTTCCTGATGAACGAGGTGCGCCAGCATCTCAAGGCGGTCAAGCGCATCCGGACCTCGACCCTGATGACACCCAAGGGGCTCCAGGTATTCAACCAGCTGGTCATCTGGTCCGGCTATGACATACCCACGGTCACCGGCAAGGTCCAGGACCTTATCAAGCGCCTGCTGGAGGATACCATCGGCGTGGAACGGGTCGGCGACATCAGGATTTCGGTTTCCCGGATTTCGGCGGGTGAGAGCGGTGGCCAGGTTGAAGAGGACGAGGATGAAGAGGAATTGGCCGGAGAAGATACGGAAATCCATTGAGGAGGCGGTCTCCAATTACCGCCGGCTTTCCGATCCGGAATTATCGGAGCGGCTGGCGCGGCTGGCGGAGCTGGTGATCGAAACGATCGCCGGCGGCCACCGGGTTTACTTCTGCGGCAACGGCGGCAGCGCCGCCGACGCCCAGCACCTGGCTGCCGAGTTCGTCGGCCGCTTCCGGATGGAACGGCGGGGCCTTCCGGCGGCCAGCCTGACCACCGACACCTCGGTCATTACCGCGGTCGGAAACGATTACGGGTTCAACCAGGTTTTCAGCCGCCAGGTCGAGGCGCTGGGCCGGCGGGGCGATCTTCTCTTTGTCTTTTCGACCTCGGGCAACTCGGATAACCTGCTGGCCGCGGTGCGCCAGGCCCGCGCCCAGGGATTGA
>JAKJFK010000063.1 GCA_022704925.1 candidate division TA06 bacterium
TGGCGGTGGAGATCACCCGCTCGCCGTCGGCCGGCACCCCGTTGTGGGTTCCCACGCAGGGGCCGCAGCCGGGTGTGACCAGGACCGCCCCGGCTTCCAGCAGGTCCTGGATGATGCCCTCGGCGATGGCGGCCTGGAGAATCCGGCGGCTGCCCGGCGCCACGATCAGCCGGCAGCCGGGGTGGAGCTTCCGCTTGCCGATCACCCGGCTGGCCACCCGGAGGTCCTCCAGCCGGCCGTTGGTGCAGGTGCCCAGGAAGGCCTGGTCTATTTTCAGGCCGGCCCGTTCGGAAACCGGGACCACCTGGTCAACCTGGTGGGGAACCGCCAGTTGGGGGACCAGCTCGGAAAGATCGAAGGCCAGGCGCCGGCAGTCGGCGTCCGGGTCGGCCTGGACCGGCTGGAGTTCCTTCGGATCGACGCCGTGCCCGGCGAGCCACTGGAAGGTCTTTTCATCGGCCTCGAAAAGACAGGTCTTGGCCCCTGATTCCATGGCCAGGTTGGCGATGGTGAATCTTCCGTCCACGCTCAATTCCTTCACCACCGGGCCGACCGGTTCCAGGGCCCGGTAATTGGCGCCGCTGGCGGTGAGCGTCTTGATCAGGAAAAGCGAGACGTCCTTGGCGCAGACGCCGCTCTTCAGCCGGCCGTTGAGCTCGATCCGGATGGTCTCCGGCACCTTGAGCCAGAGCTGGCCGGTCATGATGGTGGCGGCCAGGTCGGTCGAGCCGACCCCGGTCGCGAAGACGTTAAGCGCTCCGCTGGTCGGGGTATGGCTGTCGGCCCCGATGAGCAGGTCGCCGCATTTTACCAGGCCGGCCTCCGAGACCAGGATATGGCAGACACCCTCCCCGGCTTCGAAGAGCCTCAGTCCGGTTTCCGCCGCGAACCGGCGCATCATCTGGTGCAGGTTGGAGACGCCCAGGTTGGGGCTCGGGGCGCTGTGGTCGATGAAGAAGGCGGTTCGGTCCGGGGCGGCCAGCCTAACCCCGCCCAGCTTCCTGAAGGCCTCGATGGCCAGGGGCGCGGTTCCATCCTGGGCGAAGGCGAAATCAACTCTGGCCAGGCATAATTCCCCGGCCGTCACCCGGCGCCCGCTCTTGGCGCTCAGGATCTTTTCGGCAATTGTCTGTCCCATGGGTTTCTTTAGCTTTTCGAGGTTTACGGGGTCATGGTCATCAGCAACTGGGCCTCTTCCGGGTGCTGGGCGATGAAGCGCAGCTCATCCTCGACCAGGGGCTTCTGGGTGTGGACGTTGGCATAGCGGGCCAGCTCCAGTATCTTCCGCGCCTCGTTTTCGTACTTGAATTCAATCTCCAGCTTGCCGTAAACGTTGCGGAAGCCCTTGATGCCGCTGTATTCACCCATGGTGATCATCCGGCCGGTTTCGATTACCTCCGGTTCGCCCCGTCCCAGCTCCTCGTAGTGGTAGAGCTCGTAATTCCGGTGGTCCTTGAGGGCGCCGTCGACGTGAATGCCGGACTCGTGGGCGAAGGCATTGGCACCCACGCCGATCTGGTTGATCGGGATCGGCACCCCGAAGGCGTAGGAGGCGTACTTGGCCAGGCGCCAGGCCATGCGCAGATCGATCGACTCGTCGAGCCGGTAGGCGTCGGCCAGGCCGGCGCCCTTCTTGACGGCCAGGATCACCGCGACCAGGTCGGCGTTGCCGCACCGTTCGCCCAGGCCGTTGATGGTCGTGTTGATGTAGGCGTCCTGGCCGGCGTCGATGGCGGCCTTGGCCCCCATGACGCTGGTGGCGACGGCCATGCCCAGGTCGTTGTGGCAGTGAAGCTCAACCGGGAGCTTGACCTCGCCGGCCAGCCGCTGGATGCGCTCATAGATGGTGAACGGGGTGTCATAGCCGAGCGTATCGCAGTAACGCACCCGGTGGGCGCCGTTTTCCTTGGCCGCCCGGGCGAACTCGATCAGGTAATCGAGGTCGGTCCGCGAAGCATCCTCGGCATTGACCCCCACGCTCTTGACGCCGCCGGCCAGACAGGCCTTCAGCGCCTCGACCATGTTCTTGATGACATCGGACCGGGTGATCTTGCCCATGAACTTGTTGTCGATCATCTGGTCGGAAGTGGAGATCGAGATGTTGAGATGTTCGATCGGCACGTTCTTGAGGGCCTCCTCCACGTCCTGGCGGATGGCCCGGATCCAGCCGGACAGGCGGATGGGTTTCAGCGCGCCCTTGCCGGCCAGCTGAAGGTTGGCCTTCAGGTAATTGATCTCGTGATGGGTGACCGGGAAGCCCATTTCACTCTGAAAGACGCCCAGCTGATTCAGCAGGATGTTGATCATCGTCTTCTGGAGCTTCGCCAGGCCCAGGCGCGAAGTCTGAACACCGTCCCGGTTGGTGACGTCGATAAGGTATATCTTGGCCATGTTTTTTCTCCCGAAAAAAGTCGGACGCGGTCCGTTTTCAAAAAAATTACAACTTGATCTCGACCGGGTTCTGGGCGGCATGCGGATGCTCAGTCCCGGCGTATACCTTCAGGTTTTTGAAGACCTGTCTGCTCAGCCGGTTCTGGGGAAGCATGCCTCTTACCGCGAACTCGATCACCTTTTCGGGTTTCTTGGCCAGCAGTTTTTCGTAACTGATTTCCTTGAGACCGCCCAGGTAACCGCTGTGCCGGCGGTATTTCTTGTCCTGGGCCTTGTTCCCGGTGACCCTGATCCGGGCGGCGTTGACGACGACGACATGGTCGCCGCAGTTGACGTTGGGGCTGAAGTCAAGCCGTTCCTTGCCCATCAGCAGGGTGGCCACCCGGGTGGCCAGCCGGCCCAGAACCTGGTTGTCAGCATTGATCAGATACCAGTTGATGCCCATTTTTTCTCCTTTGGCGGTGCGGGTTGAAAACCGGCGGAAAAGGCCGTTATGACTTTAACATCGAATATTTATTCTATCCGAAATAACGGTAATTTGTCAAAACCGGAGAGCAGGTATTATAATTTGTTAAAATCCACAAAAATCCGGATGGAATAAATTGTCCCCAGCAGAGTCTCGCATAATCCAGATCGACACACCCGGCGCCCTTGATTCGCTGACGGCGGTCCTGCGGGGCGGCGGCCTGGCGGTTTTTCCAACCGACACCGTTTACGGTCTGGGCGGCCGGATCAGTTCGGTGGCCGCCCTGGACCGGATCCTGGCGCTCAAGGGCCGGCCGTCGGGGAAACCCCTGCCGGTCCTGGTGGCCGGCCTGGCGGCGGCCGAGCGGCTGGCGATCTTCAGCCGGGCCGCCCGGCGGGCCGCCCTCGAGGCCTGGCCGGGTGCGGTCACCTTGATCCTGCCGGCCCGGCGGGAACTGCCCGCGGCGATCTGCCGCGACGGCCGGGTGGCGGTCCGGGTGCCGGGCTACCCTCCCCTGCTGGGGGTGCTGGAGACACTGCAGGAGGGGATCGCCGGAACCAGCGCCAACCTTTCCGGGGAGCCGGCCCCGGCGAGCCTGGCGGAAGTCCCGCCGGAGCTTTCCGACCGGGTGGAGCTGGTACTGGACGGCGGGATCCTGCCGGGCCGGCCCTCCCGGATTATCGATTTTACCGGGGCGACGCCGATGGTCGTCCGTGATTCTCAAGCTGGAGGGGAAAAATGAAGATTGCAGTGGCCAGCGACCACGCCGGCCTTGACCTGAAAGAGATTATCAAGGAGAAACTTCTCAAGGAAGGTTACGATGTCCTGGATTGCGGTACCAGGACCCCCAAGTCGGTGGATTACCCGGTCTTCGGGCTGGCCGGCGCCCGCTCGGTGGCCGAGGGAAAGGCCGATTTCGCCCTGCTCTTCTGCGGGACCGGCCTGGGCATGACCATCATGGCCAACAAGGTGCCGGGTATCCGGGCGGTCAACAGCCAGTGCCTTTACACCGCCGGCCTGGCCCGCAGCCACAATGACGCCAATGTCCTCTGCCTGGGCGGCCGGGTGGTCGGACCGGACCTGGCCTGGGAGATCGTGCGGACTTTTCTGACCACGCCGTTCAGCGGCGGCCGCCACCAGCGGCGGGTCAACCTGATCCGGAAACAGGATGGCTGCCTTGGTTCGTGAAATCAGGATCGACGGCCTGAAACGGAAGGCGCTGGAAGAGCTCAGCCGGAAATACCTGCTGGCCCTGGGGCCGGAGGAGATGGAGGCGATCCAGGCCCACTACCGCGGGCTGGGACGCAATCCGACCGACATCGAGCTCGAGACCATCGCCCAGACCTGGTCGGAGCACTGCATCCACAAGACCTTCAGCAGTCGGATCGAATACCGGGAGGACGGCCGGACGGAATTGATCGAAAACCTGCTCAAGGAGACCATCTTCCGGGCCACCCGGGAACTCGACCGGCCCTATTGTCTCTCGGTCTTCCAGGATAATGCCGGCGTGGTCGAGCTTGACGACCGGTACGCCCTGGCCTTCAAGGTGGAGACCCACAATCATCCTTCGGCCCTCGAACCTTACGGCGGAGCCGGTACCGGCATCGGCGGGGTGATCCGCGACGTGCTCGGAGTGGGCCTGGGCGCCAGGCCGATCCTGAATACCGATGTTTTCTGCTTCGGCCCCCTCGATTATCCGCACGACCGGCTGCCGGCCGGCGTGCTCCATCCCCGGCGCATCTACAAGGGTGTGGTCAGCGGGGTGCGCGATTACGGAAACCGGATGGGCATTCCGACCGCCAACGGCGCCATTCTCTTCGATCCGGGCTTCCTGGCCAATCCGCTGGTCTTCTGCGGTACGCTCGGATTGATGCCCAGGGACAGCATTGAAAAAGAGGTGCGGCCGGGTGACCTGATCCTGGTTATCGGCGGCCGGACCGGCCGGGACGGGATACACGGCGCCACCTTTTCCTCGCTCAGCCTGAAGAAGGGGATTTCCGCGAGCGTGGTCCAGATCGGGGCCCCGATCACCGAAAAACGCCTCGCCGACGTACTGCTGGTTGCCCGGGACCGCCGCCTTTACAGCAGCCTGACCGATTGCGGCGCCGGCGGCCTTTCTTCGGCGGTCGGAGAGCTCGGCAAGACGACCGGGGCCGAGGTGCACCTGGAGAAGGTCCCGCTCAAGTACGCCGGCCTGGAACCATGGGAAATCTGGGTTTCCGAGGCCCAGGAACGGATGGTCCTGGCGGTGCCGCCTGAGCACCGAGAGGAGATCGCCGCCCTCTGCGCCGCCGAGAACGTGGAGGCCACCTTTATCGGGCGTTTTACCAGGACCGGCGAACTTCGCCTCTGCTACCGGGGTGAGACGGTGGGCCGGCTCGGGACCGATTTCCTTTACCGGGGCCTGCCCAGGCTGCTTCGCCAGGCGGTTTACAACACCCCGCGGCCGGCCGCCGTCCGACTGCCGGAAAAGGTTGATCACGCGGCCATCCTGGAAAAGCTGCTCAGCCATCCCAACATCGCCAGCAAGGAGAAGGTCATCCGCCAGTACGACCACGAGGTCCAGGGGCAGACGGTGATCAAGCCGCTGGCCGGCCGGAATGGTCCTTCGGATGCGGTCGTTCTCAAGCCGCTGGCCGCTTCCGGCCGGCGGGGCGTCGCGGTTGCCAACGGAATCAATCTTTACGGACGCCTGGATCCCTACCGGGCGGCGGCCAACGCCATCGATGAAGCCCTGCGTAATCTCACGGCGGTGGGCGGCGATCCGGACCGGGCCAGCCTGCTGGACAACTTCTGCTGGGGGGATGTCGGCGACCCGGAGGTCCTGGGCGCCCTGGTGCGCGCGGCCCGGGCCTGCCGCGACCTGAGCCTGGCCTACCGGGTTCCCTTCATCTCCGGCAAGGACAGCCTGAACAATTACTTTGTCACCGATGACGGCCGCCACCTCTCGGTGCCGCCGATCCTGCTGGTCTCCTCGCTTTCGACGGTTCCCAACCTGGAACGGGCGGTCACCCTGGACCTCAAGCGGGCCGGTTCGCGCCTCTACCTGCTGGGCGAGACGTTCCCGGAGCTGGGCGGTTCCCATTACCTGCGCCGGCTCGGTCTCGAGGGCGGCACGGTTCCGGAGGTCCGGCCGGTCCCGGCCCGGGAGCGGATGCTGGGGCTGCACCGGGCCATCATGGACGGCCTGGTGCTCTCCTGCCACGATCTTTCCGAGGGCGGCCTGGCGGTGGCGGCGGCCGAGATGGCCTTCAGCGGCGGGCTGGGATTGGAGCTTGATCTGCGGCGGGGCGGCTTCAAGGAGATGGAGCGCGATGACCAGGTGCTCTTTTCCGAGTCGGCCAGCCGTTTCCTGGTTGAAGTGGAACCGGACCGGGCGGGTGATTTCGAAGCCCGCCTCTCCGGTACTCACCTGGCCGCCTTCGGGCGGGTTGTCGCTGAACCGCACCTGTCGGTGATTGGACTGGGCGGCGGGGAAATCATCCGCTCGAGCCTGGCGGAGCTGGGCCGGGCCTGGCGGGACGCCCTGCCCTGGTGAGCCGACGCCCGGATCAGCCGCCTTCAGGGCAATCCGGCCCCGGGCCAGTCCAGCCCCCTGGAGCGGATCACCCGGCCGTCATCCATGATGATCAGGGCGCTGGTCCCCGGGATGCTTTCCAGCAGCGCGAGTCCGGCCTCGGGTCCGAGCACCTCCAGCGCGGTGGAGAGTCCGTCGGCCAGTCCGGCTCCGGGGGCCAGGACCGTGACGCTGCGCGGGGGCGATTTCAACTCGCCGTTCCCCGGGTTGACGATGTGGCTGAAACGCTTCTGCCCCACCTGGAACCACTGCTGGTAGGTGCCGCTGGTGGAAACTCCCTGGTCCCGGATCCGCAGCCTTCCTTTTTCTCCGGGGCCGAAGGGATCCTGGATGCCGATCGTCCAGAGGCCCCGGTCGGGTCCGGGGCCGAAGGCGTAAAGATTGCCGCCCAGGTTTACCAGGCCCGACGGCACGCCGTCCCTTCGCAGGATTCGGACCGCCTCGTCCACCGCCAGCCCCTTGCCGATGGCGCCGGGATCGATGCGCATGCCCTTTCTTTCCAGCCGCACTTCCCCGGTCCCGGTTAACCGCACCCGCCGGTAGTCCACCAGGGGCAGCAGTTTTTTCAAATCGGGCGGCCGCCCGGTCTTTTCGGCGTTGCGCCAGGCCTCGATCAGGGGGCCGACCGTGATGTCGAAGGCGCCGCCGGTACGCCGGGAAATCTCGGCGGACAATTCCAGGAGACGCCGGGTCTCCGGGCTGACGCCGGCCAGCCGTCCGGTCCGATTCAAGCGGCTGATTTCACTCTCCGGGTTGTAGGGAGACCAGCGGCGTTCCAGTTCCGCAAGGCGTTCCCGGACATGGCGGGCCGCCGCCTCGGGAGGTATCCCGGCCGGCCGGCTGAATTCCAGGGTGTAAAAGGAACCCATCACCAGGCCGGAGGCCCGGTAAAGACGGGGCTTTCGGGAGACGCGCCCCCGGAACCAGCCGATCGATCCGGCCAGGGCCGCCAGGGCGATCAGGGCGCAAATGAAAGTCAGGTTTCGGGACCGGAACATTGCGAATTTAACGGGTGGGGTTGAAAGGCCGGCGGCGCCGGCCGCCGCCGGACCGGGCCGCCTCGAGCGGGGTAGGGGAATCGAACCCCCATCAACAGCTTGGAAGGCTGTGGTTTTACCACTAAACTAACCCCGCGTGGATTTGAAAACCTCGGATTATTTAAGATACTCCGACCGGCCGCGGCCTGTCAAGGTTCCGGGGGGCGGCGGCGGGCGCCGCCCCGGCGGCTTTTTGAGCGCCGCTGTCAAGGCCGGGAGCCCTTTCCGGTCTTGATGCCGGCCTCCAAATATTGTAAAATCAAAGCATGAAATACCTGCGGGTTCGAGGCCGCCGGACCGGGCCGGAAGGCGCCTTCGGACGGCTTGATGGAAAAAGGGTGCAGCTGCTTGACCGGCCGCCATTCGACGGAACGGCCCAGCCGACCGGCGACTGGCTTGAATGGGAGGAGATCGAGGCCTACCTGCCGCCGGCGGCCCCCCCCAACATCTTCGCCCTGGGGGTGAATTACGCCCGGCACGGGCATGAATTCAAGGAGTCCCTGCCAACGGCGCCGCTGATCTTCCTTAAGGCGACCACCAGCCTGGCCGCCCACGGGGACCCGATTCTGCTGCCGGGCCCGGCGCCGGACGAGGTTGATTACGAGGCCGAGCTGGTGGTGGTGATAGGCCGGAGGGCCCGCAACGTGCCGCCGGAAAAGGCCCTTGAGCATGTTTTCGGTTACACCTGCGGAAACGATGTCACGGCCAGGGACTGCCAGATGAAGTACGACCGTCAGTGGACCCGGGCCAAGTCTTTCGATACCTTCGCGCCGGTTGGACCGGTCATCGAAAC
Organism: candidate division TA06 bacterium; assembly: GCA_022704925.1. Taxonomy (GTDB): domain Bacteria; phylum Ratteibacteria; class UBA8468; order MWAK01; family MWAK01; genus MWAK01. Next base: position 8,265 of record JAKJFK010000063.1, read on the forward strand.
CGGGCTGGATCCGGCCCGCCTCCGGATAGCCTCCCGGCTCAACGGACAGGTCATGCAGGAGGCCAGCACCGTCAGTTACCTTTCCCGCCAGTTTACCCTGCTTCCCCAGACTTTGATCATGACCGGCACGCCTTCCGGGGTCGGTTTCGCGCGCCGGCCGCCGGTTTTCCTGCGTCCGGGTGACCGGATCGAGATCGAGATCGAAGGCATCGGCGTCCTGGTCAACCCGGTGGCCGCCGCGGCCTCCGGCGCCGGTGAAACCGAATGAGCCCATGAGCCGGAAACCCGATCCCAACGAGGTAATCTGGTCCCCCTGGCGCAAGGGATACGTTATCAAGCCGGACAAGGAGGCGGTCTGCGTTTTCTGCCGGGCCGCGCGGGAGGTTAAACATGACCGCCGGAACCTGGTCCTGACCAGGAGCGGCGCGGGTTTTGTGATCATCAACCGCTTCCCCTACAACAACGGACACCTGATGGTAGTTCCCAACCGGCACCTGAGCGACCTGACCGAACTGGCGGCCGACGAAGCGGCCGATCTTTTCGAACTGGCCC
>JAKJFK010000064.1 GCA_022704925.1 candidate division TA06 bacterium
GCCGCCGTAGCCGATCGCGTCCGGGAAATACCGACGTTCGAGCAGGTCGGACTCCCTCAGCAGGTAATCCCCCTCGAAGCGGCGCGACTCCCGTTTGCCGGGCAGCATTCCCACCCACTCCAGGACAAAATTCCCGAACCCGTGTTCACCGCCATTCTTAAGGTGGTCCCAGACTCCGAGTAGGTGGGCCAGCAGCTTCTCCCGGATTGTTTCGTTCTCGCCGACGGTATCCCAGGGATACCCGATTTCTATCCACCAGAAACCGCCCAGAACCGGCCGGGCCGAATGGTAACCATGGTAGTGCGCGCGGGTCTTGAGGGCCGGGTCGCCGGGCCGGTAGCGGGCGGCCCAGGCGGGCGGATGGTAGGGGACCGGCCGGCCGGCATCCCGGGCCAGGAAAAGCAGGGAACTGCCCATCACGCCGCGGTCCGGCCGGGGGGGCGCAAAAATCTCCCCGAACTCGGCGCGCCCCTCGCGTCCGAAACGGAACCGGGCGCCGGCGGCGGCCGCCACCGTGCCGTCGCCCGAGGCGTCCAGAAAGAGGTCACCCTTGAAGAGTAACTCCTTCTCGCTGCCCAGCTGGCAGCAGGCGACTGAAATTATACGCCGCTCTTCAACCCGGACCCGGCGGGCGCTGGTGTTCAGAAAGAGATCGATCCCCGAGCTCTTTACCGCGTCGTAAAGGACCAGATCCAGGTTGGAATTGATGAAGGAATTTGAGTAAGGCGCGGAGTTGATTTTCCGCTCGGCCAGGAAAAGTTCGCAGATGATCCCGGTCTCCCGGCCGCCTGGGTTTTTTCCGGCCGCGCCGGAGATATTGACCCTGACCTCTGAACTGGCATTGCCGCCCAAAACCGGCCGATCCTGAATCAAGGCCGTCTTCAAACCGTGGCGGCGGGCCGCCAGGGCCCCGCAAACTCCGGCCAGACCGCCGCCGATTACTACCAGGTCGTACTTCAATCGTTCCTCTTTCATGAAAACTCCGATAAGGTATGCGAAACCGCCGCGTCTCCGGAACCGGACTGGGGCCGCCGGCGGCAATCTTATTTAATCCGGCGACCGCAAAATTGTCAACCTTCCGGGGGCTTTCGACCATTAAGGGCGAGGGTATAAAATTCCGAACCTGTGGATCGCCATGAAAACCTTGAAATATTTGACATGCAGTCAAGATTTGCAATATTATTAATTAATAATGCCTATTAACACTCAAAACCAGCCAAAGCAAACCGAACTTGAAAGGTACCTGGCCCACTTCGACGAATTCTGCCGGAGCAATGGCATCAAAGTGACCCATCAGCGGCGGGAAGTCTACCGGGAGGTGTTGCAGACCACCGAACATCCGGATGTCGAAACCGTCTATGGCCGGGTGCGCCAGCGCATACCCACGATTTCGCTGGATACCGTTTACCGCATCCTTCGCCTCTTTGAGGCGCGCCACCTGGTCTTTCGAACCGGGGAGCCCGGCAAGCGGGCCCGTTTCGATGCCAACCCGAAGCAGCACCATCACTTCTTCTGCGTGAAGTGCGGGGCCCTGAGCGATATCTACAACAACGACTTCAACCAGATCCGGGTGCCCCAGGACCTGGAGAATGTCGGCCGGATCGAAAACGTCCAGGTCGAAATGCGCGGCACCTGCGCCAGGTGCTGCAAAGAGAAACCGGCGGTCGAGTAAAGCGGTCGGATCAATCGAATAAGGTGGCAAAGATCTTTTTTTGAATTTACACAATAATACTTACTAAATCATAACAAGAAGACCGGTTCCGCAGTGGTCCGTCTCCCCGGAAACATCAAAAAAAGGCCGTCCGGATTTCCGCCGGACGGCCTTTTTCAATTCTCTGGTCGGGGCGACTGGATTCGAACCAGCGACCACCTGAACCCCATTCAGGTGCGCTACCAGGCTGCGCTACGCCCCGAAACGCAATAACACTTCCCAAATTTTCAATACTCCGCGATGTAACCGATCCATATTGACTTGTTCAAGCCGCGCCGAGTTTCGGGGCTCGCTTTCAGGGGAAGGAGCTTCCCTCCCCTGATTCCCTCTCCCCGAATACGACTACGAGAAGGGGCTGCCGCCCCCTCTCTCACCGGTGAAGTAGAGTCCCTCAACACACTTCACCGCCGTGAAGCGTGCTTCGCTCTGCTTCACGGCCCGGTTGTTTCTGAATCTCTCTTCAGACGAACTCAGTGAACGCCCCCTCCAAGGGGAAAACCCGAAAAATTACGAACCGGCTTCAGCTTTTGATCTTGCCTTCCCGGAAGGCGGTCAGGTAGCCCATGCAGTACTGGTCGATCCCGGTCAGCCCCTCGGCGGTCAGCATGGCGGCCATCATGCCCTGGTCGGTCGGATCGATCAGGGCCGAATCGAGGCCAGCCTCGATGGCCAGGGCCAGAAAGCAGCGGTTGAGCACCCGGCGCTCCGGCAGGCCGAAAGATACGTTGGAGAGGCCGCAGGTGGTCTTGATGCCCGGAAACTCCCGCTTGATCGCCCGCAGGGACTCCAGGAAAACTCGGCCGTTGCTCGGATCGGTCGAGACCGGCTGGGTAAGCGGGTCGATGTAGATCCGCTCCACCGGAACCCGGCACCCCTCCATCGCCTTGACCATCCGGGCGGTTATCTCCAAGCGGGTCTTGACATCGCCGGGGATGCCCCGGTCGTCCATGGTCAGCCCGACCACCTCGCCAGGATAACCATCGAGCACCGGCAGCAGGGCCTCCAGCTTGGCCGCCTCGCCGTTGATGGAATTGACCAGCACCCGTCCCTGGACCAGGGGCAGGCAGGCCTGGAGGGCGGCCGGATCGGCGCTGTCCAGGCAGATGTCCCGGTAACCGAGGGCCTGGACCGTCTCCACCAGCCAGCGCAAACCGGCGGCCTCGTCGCCGGAACCGAGCCCGGCGTTAAGGTCCAGCAGGTGGGCGCCGGCCTCCATCTGGATCCGGGCCTCCTTCTGAATGAAGGCGGTGTCCCGCTTGCGCAGGGCCTCGGCAATCCTCTTCCGGGTGGCGTTGATGCGTTCACCGATGACCAGCATTGCCTCTCCTGAAATGCCTTATGGAAAATTTGCGGAAAGTGATTTTGAACGCGGAACGGCCGGATGCCAGGGCGGATGCCAACCTTCGGAACCCTCGCCCCGGCCCGTCACTTTCATTATGATATAATATTTCCGGGTTTTTATCAATGGCCGCGGACCTGTTCCTGGGGATTGACGTTGGCACCAGCGGGGTAAAAGTCCTACTGGTCGACTCCAACGGCCGGGTGGTTGACCAGCAGGATGAGTCATACCCCCTGCTGGAGCCGCGGCCCCTCTGGGCCGAACAGGACCCGGAGGCCTGGTGGCGGGCGACCGCGCGCGCCCTGAAGAAGGTCTCGGAACGCCAGCCGCTGAATAAGCGGCTGGCGGCCGTGGGACTGGCCGGCCAGATGCACGGCTCGGTCTTTCTGGACGGCCGCGACCGGATGGTGCGCCCGGCCCTGCTCTGGTGCGACCAGCGTACCGGCGCCGAGGCGGCCGAAATCGAAACCGCCGTCGGCCCGGAAAAACTCCGCCGGATAACCGGCAACCCGCTCTTTACCGGATTTACCGCCCCCAAGGTCCGCTGGCTCCAGAAACACGAACCGGATAACTACCGCCGGACGGCCCGCCTCTTCCTGCCCAAGGATTATATCCGCTACCGCCTCACCGGAATAGCCGCCTCGGAGGTGACCGACAATTCCGGCACCGGCTTCTTCGACATCAGGAAGCGGAACTGGTCGGCCGAAATCACGGCGGCCGCCGGGGTTCCGGACCGCTGGCTGCCGCCGGTGCTGGAATCACCGGCAATAGCCGGCAAGGTAAGCCCGACGGCGGCCGGCCGGACCGGCCTGCCCGCCGGCTGCCCGGTGGCGGCCGGGGCGGGCGACCAGGCGGCCAGCGGGGTGGGCAACGGCGTGGTCAGGCCGGGCGTGGTCTCCGCCACGCTGGGAACCTCCGGGGTGGTCTTCGCTTACTCGGACCGCCTCCGGCGCGACCCGGCCGGACGGATCCATACCATGTGCCACGCGGTGCCGGGCGCCTGGCACCTGATGGGCGTCACGCTGGCCGCCGGCGGCGCCCTGCGCTGGTACCGCGACACTTTCTGCCCGGCCGAAAAGGCCGAGGCGCAGCGGAAGCAGACCGATCCTTACGAAATAATGACCGCGGCCGCCGGACGGGTACCGGCCGGGGCCGGCGGCCTGATCTTTCTGCCCTATCTCAACGGGGAACGGACGCCTCACGCCAACCCGCTGGCCCGGGCCGTCTTCTTCGGCGCCACCAGCCGCCACACCCGGGATTACTTCACCCGGGCGGTGCTGGAGGGAGTAACCTTCGCGCTGCGGGACAGCCTGGAGATGATGAAGGGGTTGAAGCTGCCGGTCCGGGAGGTGCGCCTCTCCGGCGGCGGCGCCCGTTCGAGGCTCTGGTGCCAGATGCAGGCGGACAACTTCCAGGTCGTCTGCCGGCGCACCGTCAACCCAGACACCACCGCCCTGGGCGCGGCCATCCTGGCCGCCTGCGGTTCCGGCACCTTCGCCTCAGTGGCCGATGGCTGCGCCGGGATGGTCCGGACCGGCCGCGTCTTCCAACCCGACCCGGCGGTCGAAAAACGCTACAAAAAGGCCTACCTCCTCTTTGACTCCCTCTACCCGGCCCTGGCCGATTCTTTTGACAGGGCGGCCGAGATTGAATTATAATTATTAGATTGATCTTTTAACGGCTTGGCGGCCGATGCTGCCTTTTCCTTTTTTCTCAAAAACATAATTAAAGAAAAACCATGAAAGGCACTTATATCCGTTTGGTCGTCATCCTGGCTGTGATCGGCCTCTCGATCTGGGGTTTCTGGCCGCCCCAGCAGAAGATACGCCTGGGCCTTGACCTGCGGGGCGGCATGCAGCTGGTCCTCCAGGTGCGCCAGCCGGTGGTGGAATCGAAGATTCCCACCACGGAGCTGACCGACCGGACGCTGGAAGTTGTCCGCAACCGGGTCGACTCGCTCGGACTGGCCGAACCGGTGCTCCAGAAGGTCGGCCAGGACCGGATCATGGTCCAGTTGCCCGGGGTTGACGACCCGGACCGGGCGATGGAAATCCTCGGCAAGACCGCCTTCCTCGAATTCAAGATGGTCGAAGACAACCCGGAACTGCTCAAGGCCGCCATCTCCGGCAATGTTCCGGAAGGTTACGAACTCCTCTACCAGTACGAAAAGGACGTCCAGGGTATTTCCAAACCCTCGATACCGCTGCTTCTCAAAAATCCGGCGGCCGTAACCGGCCAGGACCTCAGCAATGCCCAGCTCGGATACAGCCAGGGCGCGCTGCCGGTGGTCGACCTGGAATTCAATTCCGAGGGCGCCCGGAAATTCGCCGAGGTGACCGCCTCCAACGTGGGCAAGCGCCTGGCCATCGTTCTGGACGGCATCGTCCAGTCGGCGCCGGTAATCAAGGAGGCCATCCCCAGCGGCAAGGCCCAGATTTCAGGCCACTTCACCACCCAGGAGGCCAATGATCTGGCCCTGGTGCTTAAGGCCGGCGCGCTGCCGGCCCGGATCGAGATCATCGACCGGACGGTGGTCGGCCCCAGCCTGGGACGCGACTCCATCAATGCCGGCGTCAAGGCCAGCCTGCTGGGAGCCATCCTGGTGGCGGCCTTCATGATCGTCTACTACTCGGCCGGCGGCCTGGTGGCCGTCTTCGCCCTCGGGGTCAACATCATCATCCTGATGGCGGTAATGGCTTACTTCCGCCAGACCCTGACCCTGCCGGGCATCGCCGGCATCGCCCTGACCATCGGCATGGCGGTCGACGCCAATGTGCTCATTTTTGAACGCATGCGGGAAGAACTGAAGGCCGGCCGGACCATAGGCGCCGCCATCGACCGCGGCTATGACCGGGCGCTGGTGGCGATCATCGACTCCAACCTGACCACGGTGATCGCGGCCGCCATCCTGCTGGCGATGGGCCGCGGATCGGTCAAGGGGTTCGGCCTGACCCTGACCATCGGCGTACTGGCCAACATCTTCACCGCCGTCTTCGTGACCAAAGTCATCTTCAATTTTGCCCTCTCCCATTTCCATATCAAGAAACTCCATATCGGCTAATCAAAGGATCGGACCATGAACTTTTTTCCGAAAACGACTAATTTCGATTTCATGGGCAAACGGGGGATATTCTTCATCCTCTCCCTGGTGATTACCATCGTCGGCCTGGCCCTGACCTTCATCCGGGGCGGCCGGATACTTTCGATGGACTTCACCGGCGGCTACCTGACCCAGCTGGAATTCAGCCAGGAAATCGATATCAGCCAGATACGGGGCGTCTTGAGCGAACGCGGGTATGACGACATCCTTCTCCAGAAAGTGGGTGAAACCGGCCGCCGGTTCATCATAAAAACCAAGCAGGGCGGCCACGAGATCATCCAGACGCTCCGGGAGAGCTTCCCGGCGGCCTCGATCAACATTTTGAGCGAGGAGCAGGTGAGCCCGACCATGGGACAGACGATCCGCAAGCAGACGCTGATAGCCTGTCTGCTGGCCATCTGCGGCATCCTGATCTATGTCGCTTTCCGCTTCGAATTCCGTTTCGCGGTGGCCGCCACCATCGCCATCGTCCACGACCTGCTGGTCACGCTGGCCTTCGTGGTCGTCAGCGGCCGGGAAATAGACAGCCTGGTGATCGCCGCCTTCCTGACCATCCTCGGTTACTCGGTCAACGACACCGTGGTCATCTTCGACCGGATCCGGGAGAACCTGCGCGGCCTTACCCGGGTCTCCGACCCGGTCGAGGTCTTCAACCGCTCGCTGAACGAAACCCTGTCCAGGACGCTGATCACCGGGGTTACCACCCTCTTCACCCTCGGCTGCCTCTACTTCCTGGGCGGACCGGTGCTCAACACCTTCGCCTTCACGCTGATCGTCGGCATCATCACCGGGACCTACTCCTCCATCTTCATCGCCTCGGCCATCGTCATCGCCTGGGAGAAACGCGCTCCCCACCGGTTCCGCACCTCCTCTTCCTGAACGGCGCACCCCGGCGATCCGGCCGCTCAAGCGGGGCCGAAACAGGAGGAGATACCCTCGATGTACATACTGGCCGGCCGTTTCAAGGGACGTCGCCTATCGGTACCGGCCAACCGGATCCTGCGGCCGACCACTGGACTGCTGCGAAAGGCCCTCTTTGACCTGCTGGCGCCCAAGCTGGACGGCACCGCCTTCCTTGATCTCTATGCCGGGGTGGGATCGGTCGGCCTGGAGGCCCTGAGCCGCGGCGCCGGAAGGATTACGCTGGTGGAGGGAAATCCCCGGGTAGGTGAGTGCCTGCGGGAGAATATCCGGATCCTGCTGGAAGCGTCGCATCGCGACGGCGGTGAACCGATCGCGCCGGACCGGGTCGATTTCTGGCCGCGGCCGGTGGAAAAGAGCCTGGCCCGCCTCGCCGAAGCCGGCTACCGCTACCGGTTCATTTTCGCCGACCCCCCTTACCGGACCGACCCGAAGGAATTCGGCGCCCTGTTTCTATCCATCAAGAACCTGCCGCTGCTGGAAGAAGGAGGCCTCTTCATCCTCCAGCATGACCGGCATCTGCTCAAGGATCCCCGTTTCCAGAAGACCCTGGCCACGGAAGCCGCCCCGCCCGAAAGCCGTCACTACGGCGCCTCAACCCTGACCCTCTTCTACGCCTGAAAAACCGCTGGCCCTGATTCGCCGGACTTTCGGCGTTTCAGGGCCTTGGCCATTTCCATCGCCCAGAGCGGAAAGGATGAAAAGACAACCGCCACCGCCAGGTCCAGGGACGGCAGGGGTTCGGTCTTGAAGATGGCGGCCAGCGGGGGCAGGTAGATAACCACCAGCTGCAGGAGAAAGGAGAGGCCGGAGGCCAATACCAGGTTGCGGTTCGAGAAGATCCCCAGCTGGAAGATCGACTTGAGCGGATGGCGGCAGTTGTAGGCGTGAAAAAGCTGGGAACAGGCCAGGACGAAGAAGGCCATGGTCCGGGCCCGCACCAGACCGCCGCTTTCGACCTTAAAGACAAACAGGAAGGCCATCAGGCTGCAGAAGGCGATAAAAGAGCCCTGGAGCAGCAATGCCTGGATCCGGGCCCGGTTGATGACCGAGGCGTTGGAGGGGCGCGGCGGCCGGTCCATCACGTCCGGGTCAAAAGGGTCGACACCGAGGGCCAGGGCCGGGAACCCATCGGTGGCCAGGTTCACCCAGAGGATCTGGATCGGCAGCAGGGGAACCGGCAACCCGATCAGGGAGGCGGCGAACATCACCAGGATCTCCCCGGTGTTGCAGGAGAGCAGGTAATGGATGAACTTCTGGATGTTGTCGTAGATGCCCCGCCCCTCCTCGACCGCCGCCTCGATGGAAGCGAAGTTGTCATCGGTGATGACCATGTCGGCCACTTCCTTGGTGACATCGGTACCGGTAATGCCCATGGCGATCCCGATGCTGGCCTCCTTGACCGCCGGCGCGTCGTTGACCCCGTCTCCGGTCATGGCCACCACCTCACCCCGGCGGCGCCAGGCCCGCACGATGCGCAGCTTGTGTTCCGGCGATACCCGGGCGTAAACCGGGATGCGGTCAACCTTTTCAAAGAGCGCCTGGTCGTCGAGATTATCGACCTCCTCCCCGGAAAGGGCCAGGGAATCCGGAGCGAAGACGCCCAGCTGGCGGGCAATCGCCACCGCCGTGTTGCGGTGGTCGCCGGTGATCATGACTGTCCGGATGCCGGCGCTACGGCAACGGGCGATCGCCAGACGCGCCTCTTCCCGGAGC
>JAKJFK010000065.1 GCA_022704925.1 candidate division TA06 bacterium
CCGGCCGGCCCCCTCGGAATCGTACTCAAAAATCGTGAAGCCGCCGGTGCCCAGGCGCCGCGTGCTCTCAATAAAGTCAACCAGTTTTACCGCGCCGCCCTCCCGCTCCCAGACGCTGAGGCCGATGCCCGGGTAACAGGGCACCCGGCCCGCCCAGGCCCGCTGCCGGCCGACCTGTTCCTCGAAAATCAGCCCGTCCGCAGTGTAGTCCATCGGGCAGACGAAATCCAGGTAGCCGCGTTCGCACCACAATTTCCAGTCCTGGCCGATCCGGTCGCGGTCCACCGTCCAGTTCGGGAAGACCGCCGCCGAGATTTTGACGCCGGGCTTCCGCGGCCGCACCCGCTCGCTCACCCCGGCTACGACGCTGGTGATGTTGTCGCGGCGGAAATCCAGCCACTTCTTCCGGATATCCTCCCGCTCCCGGGTATCCCGGGGCCAGTTGTCAACCTTCGCCCCGATCGCCGCCTCGAAACGCTCCCGGCAGCCGGCGCAGAAGCAGCTCTGCTGATCCGGGTAGCGGATGTAATCGAAGTGGATGCCGGCAACCTCGTAACGCTCGGCCAGCTCCGCCATCGCCTCGATCTCCAGCTGCCGGTTGGCCGGGTGCGACGGGCAGAGCCACCCGTCCAGCGCCTTCCCGTCATACCCGATCTGGGTCCGGCCTTCCCGCTTCAGGCGTTCGGCGAACTCCCGGGGCGCCCGGCCGCCCAGGTTCCAATTCACCTTCCAGACATGGCAGGCGACCCCGTACTTCCGGCAGGCCGCCAGGCATTGCACAAGCTGGTCGCCGCGCTCCTTCACCTCGGCCGCCACCGGCAGCACCCGGCTCTCGTAATAGGCCAGCCCGCCCCAGGCCAGATTGGGCAGGATGGCGGTAAACCCGTTTTCGGCCAGGACCCGGACCGCCTCGTCCCAATCCATTCCCGCCGGACCAAAGGCGCTGTGGCACCACCAGGCCCGGTGCTCGCCGGGAACCGGCCGCTGCACGGCGCCGTAAGCGGCCACCGCCGCCGCCTGGGCCTCCCGCGCCCGGACGACCGCCCCGGCAAAATTTTGCCCGGCCGCCAGCCGTCGGGCCTCGGCGCGCAAGCCGGCCGCGCGCTCCAGTTCGCCGCGGGCGGACCGGTTGCCGGCCGACCGCGTCCGCAGTGCCGCGGCCGCCTCCTCCCAACCGCCGAACGGACCGAAGCGGCCGACCGCGTCCAGGCCGGACCGGGCCGCCGTCTCCCAGAATTCCGGAACCAGCCGCCCCAGCATGGCCAGCAGCAGCATCCGCTGGTTATCCGGATCGTCCGCCAGCAGAACGTGCGTCAGGTGGGCGGCGCGCTCAGAGACCAGGACGGCCGGCTCGCCGGTCGGCTCGCCCCGGTCATTGAACCAGGCGGCGGCCACGCGGCCGCGCCCCGGCACCGGCTCGTAGCGCCTGATGTTCCAGGACCGCTGCTTCACCTCGGCCGGCGCGCCCGGCAGTTCCGGGCCGAGCGGACGGATCGAAGCGAACTGGCCGCGGTAGGTCTCGCCGATATGGGGACCCGGCCGCATCCCGGCGGCCTCGGCCAGCCGGCCGGTCAACGGGGTGTAAAAGGAAAGCAGCTTGCCGCCGCCCGAGATGAAATCGGCCAGGATTTCAGCGGTTGACTCCGGCAGGCGCGGGTTATGCGGCAGGATGACCAGCTTCGTTCCCCGCAGCCGTTCGCCGGTGACATCCAGGTCGCTGATCAGCGTGTAAGGCAGGCCCAGTTCATCGAGCCGGCCGGCCAGGCTCTTCGCGTACCGCTCGACGCTCCCGGTCTCCCCGGCCGCGCTCCCGGCGACCGACTCGCCCCGGATGACCACGATCCGGCTCGCTTCCTCCCAGAAACCGAGGTTGGCGATGTAAAACCCGGTGTCGGCCACCTCCCCGCGCCAGGCCGAGATGCGCAGGGCGTCAATGGCCGACCAGCCGGCCGGCTGCCCCTCGATCAGGGTTTCGGCCTTGTCGATCCGAACCTCGGTCCAGCCGTTTTTGACCTTCGGCGCGAACCGGGCGGCATACCAGCCGTTGCCGCTGCGCAGGTAAAAGGAAAAGTGGGAGACCGGCGCGGTATCGGGAGAGAAGAACAGGAAGCGCAAACCCCGGACGGCGGTGAGGTCCAGCCGCACCCGCCGGTCCCAGGAGGCGCGCTCGATCTCCGTCGCCCGGAAACGGCAGGACAGGTTGAGCGCCCGGCCGCCGCCGGCGTTGACGACGGCTGCCGGCGGGCTGCCCCGCATCGGCTGCCAGGCCTCGTTCAGGGCCGCCGTGTCCGGGTAGGCGAAATCGTCGATCAGCCGATAACCGGCCCCGGGAATGGGCGGCGGTTCCCCGGCCTGGGCCGACGCGGCGGCCGCCACCAGGAGAAGCGGGACCAGGAGGTTCGCCAACCCGCCTCGAAACCGGGACCGGAAAAACCCCCTTTTCATTGGCATCTTGATCCCCCTCACGACCCGCGCCTGGCCGCCGAGGCAAGGAAACCAGGGAAGCGGCCGCACCTTACGGCAGTTTAAACCAGCGCCGGTTGGCCTTCAGCAGCTCCTCGCCCATCCGGCGGATTTCGCCCGGCTTGAGGTGGCGGCACATCGGGTCATTGTAAAGGGCCTGGAAGAGCAGGTCCCGATCCTTCTTCAGCACCCCCTCAACCGTCCACTTCTGGTTGACCGCCTGGGGGCGCATGATCTCCAGCAGCGGCTCCGGCACCCGGTCCACCAGCAGCGGCCGCACGCCCAGGCCGTCGATCATGGCCAGCGTTTCGACGCAGGCGTCGGCCGGCAAGCCGGGGACCTGGCCGTGGTTGAGCAGGTTGGCCACGTCGAAGAGCGGCCGGTTGTAAAGGTAGGCGGCGATCATGTCGATGCCGGTCTCCCGGGTCCGGGTCGGCAGCGGCGTCCGGCCGGAAATGTAGGCCTCGACATTGCGGGGCCGGTTGGCCATGCCCTTCTTGCGCGCGGCGACCGCGGTGCGCCGGATGGCGCAGTACCTGATGGCCTCGAACTGGTTGCCGTCCTTATCCCGGTGCGTCGTCCGCTCGGGCCGGCCGCAGAGGGCGAAGGAGACGAACTCGCTGGTGTGCCGGTCGGCCGGGTAAGGCAGGTAGCCGAAGGCGTCGTAGAGATCGCAGCAGAGGGCGCTGCGGGAGGTGAAGCCGATCTCGTCGGTGCTCTCCTTCGGGAGCACGTCCCGCAGGGAGCCGCGCCGGCCGATGCGTTCACGCAGCAGGCGGTAGCCGTCCTCCCGGCCGATCTTGAAATCGACCACCCAGGTGAAGTGATTCATGCCGGCCACCGAGATCGAGATCCGGCTCCAGTCGGGCAGGCCGAAGATCTCCTTGATCACGTCCTTGGTCTCGAAGTAGGCGTGGCAGAGGCCGACGCTCGGGTTGGAGCAGCCCAGCTGCAGGGTGGCCGAGAGGGCCGACATCGGGTTGGTGTAGTTGGTGACGAAGGCCTTCGGGCAGATCGCCTCCAGGTCCTCGGCGAAGGCGGCGAAAACCGGGATGTTCCGGACCGCGCGCGACCAGCCCGAGGGGCCGGCGGTGTCGCCGACGGTGGCGAAGATGGCATACTTCTCCGGGATGGCGATATCCTGCTCCATGGCGTCCAGGCCGCCGGTGCTCAGGGCGATAATCACCGCATCGGCCCCCTTCAGGCCGGCCCGACGGTCGGCCAGCGGCCGGTAGCGGTCCCGGCGGCCGTGCTGCCGGTTGACCACCGCACCGTAGCGGGCGATCAGGTCGGCATTCTCAGGGTTGATGTCAACCAGCCGGATGTCCAGCTTCTCATCCTTGAAGACGCTGACCAGGTCGATCAGCAGCCGCGGGGTCCAGGCCAGCCCGGAACCCAGGAAACAGACGTTGACCATTTCGTTACCCTCCCTTGATGAGCGCGGACGCTTTTCTTCAATGGCCCAGTCCGGGCCGGACCAGGTTGGCGGTGACGATGCTGCCCTGCTTGACCGTGAAGGCCTCCGGCCACTTCTTCAGCCCCTCGGTGTTGGCGACCGGGCAATACTGGCGGCCGTTGCCCTCGACCGCGGCGATCTTCGGCACCCGGGCCCCCAGCCCGATCGAGTGCAGGTACGACTCGCCCACCAGCGTCAGGTCCTGGACGCAGAGGAAGAGTCCGTACTTCAGGGCGGCCGCCGCCATCAGGAGCGCCTGGGTGTGCCCCTTGCAGGTCTTCAGGGCCACGCCGCTGTACCCCATCTCCATGGCCAGCTGGAGATGCTCGAAATCAACCAGGGCCTCGTCGATGACCACCGGCTTCACCCGGGCGGCCTCATGCATCTTGTTGGCCCGGTCCTCCTTCAGGTGGCGCGAGGTGGGCTGCTCGATGTACTGGATGCGCTCGAAGGCGCCGGCCGACCCCGCCTTGACCCGGGCCAGGAAATCCAGCAGGTACCGGACGTTCGGACAGCGCTCGTTGAAATCGGCGCTGTAGTACCACTGCTCGACCCCGCGGGCCGCCTGGACCTCCCGGCAGGTCCGGTCGATCGCCAGGACCCGGTTCACGTCCCAGTCCAGGTCGCTGCCGTTGAGCTTGATCTTCAGGTGGGTCAGGCCGTCCCGGTTGATCCATTCGGGCAGGGTCTCCGGGTAGCCGTCGTTAAGGCGCGCCTTGATGTCGGCCTCGGCCAGCGGGTCGAGGGCGCCGATCAGGTGGTAGAGCGGCATCTTCTCCTTGGGCTGGCGCAGGGTGTAGCGGTCCAGGTATTCGCCGGCGAACTCCCCGGTCAGGTAGGCGGCCAGGTCCCGGTTCATGAACTCCGGCCCATAGGCGTTGTAGACGTTCAGGCCGTGAACCTTGCCGTAGGCGTCGTGGAGGGCGGCGTCGAAGGGCGAGGCGGCCACCAGCACGGCCAGCTTGGGAATCGGCTCGGCCAGTCTCTTCTCCCGGCCCAGCTCGGCGGCGGCCTCCAGCCAGGACTCCTCCAGGCCGGCGGCCAGTTCCACCGGGTGGCCGAAATCCCGGCTGGCCCCGATGAGGGAGGCCAGGCGCCCGCCCAGCTCCTCCATCAGGGACATGGTCTCCTGGAAGCCGTAAACCCGGCTCGGCCAGGCCCAGGTGTTGCCCAGGATCATCGAGCCCAGGCCGGCGCCGCGGCGGCCGTCCCGGGTCTCAACCTGGATCTCGGCGTTGAGTATCGTGGTCTTATACATCACCACCCCGCCGAACTTGAGCGGCGTCCGAAAATCGTAGTGCTCCAGCCAGGTGCGGACGCCGGTCACCCTGATGTCACGCGGATTATCCATAAGTCGCCTCTTCTCCAGTCTTGTGGGGTTATCTGGAAACCTCGACCACCATCCGGGGCAGTTTCAGGTTTACGTAGTGCTTCTTGAGCGGCCGCCCCGGGTAGCCCCAGCCGGCGGCCGGCCGGTCGCCCGGGAAGGCCGGCTCCACCCGCGGCCCGGCATCGCCTTGGGTGAAGGCGAAATCCGGACCGCCGACGTTGTAGAGAAAATCCACGAAGAGCTGGTAGCGGCCCGGTTCCGAAAAGAAGACCTCGGCCGCCAGCTCCTGGCCGGCCAGCTCCGCCGCCCGGTAGGGCATCGCCTCCCGCTTCCCGTCCCGGACCAGGTAGACCGGGAAACCCTCGATCGGCGCCGGGGCCCCCAGCGGCTGGCTGAGGACCGGCCGGCCGGTCTCGATGTTCACCGCCTGGAGGCGCCAGTATTCCAGAGTGGTGCCGGCCGTCCCGTGGGTGCCGGGCAGGATCATCTTCAAGTTCACCGGCACCGGCGCCCCGGCCTTCACCCGGCGCGGGGCCACCGCGTCCAGGCAGACGGCCAGGTTGCTCTCGTTGCTGCCGTGGCGCAGGCGGGCCAGGCGCCGCCCGGGGTCCACCGCCTCCGGCCGCAACTGGGCCTCGCTGGGCGAATCCTTGGGTCCGGCCGCCGGCTTGAGCGGCTCGCGCAGTTTCATCAGCCCTTCCAGCTTCGGGGCCACGCTCGCCAGGGCCTTCTCCACCACCGCCCGCGAACCGAGCACCACCGCGCTGTACTGGTAGAGTTCCGGCACCGTGATCACCCCCCTCGAAACCTTGAGGCGGCCGGCGTACCCGTCGGGCGAAATCACGGCGCAGTCGGCCGCCCGCAGGTCCGAAGGCAGGGCGATTTTAACCTCCTTCTGAACCTGGCCGCCGTAATTGACCAGACCGATGACCAGGGCGTCCCCCTGGCGCGGCTGGCGCAGAACGTTGGCCATCACCAGCCCGCCGCGGCTCTCCGGAAGGCGGAAGGTACTGGCCAGGCAGGGCGCCAGCGCCGCGTTCAATTTCGCGTTGGACACCACCTGGTCGTCGAAGACCGCCAGCTCGCCCCGGCCGGACTTGACCCGGGCCTCTCCGAACCCGGCCGCGCCCAGTGCGCCGGCCAGCGGCTGGTCCGGCCGCCAGGGGTCGGCCCCGGATTCCTCCGGACTTATTAACCGGTATTGTGGCGGCTCCAGGATCGCGTCACCGATCAGCACCAGCCGGCCGCCGCCGGCCAGGTACCGCTGGAAACCGGCCACCTCTCCGGCATTGAACTCGCCGCCGGGCACCAGCACCGCCGCGTAACCGGCCACCAGGGCGGTCCGCGCGTCGGAAAGGTCATCCTCGATCAGGACGTCGTAGGGCAGGCCCAGTTCGTCCAGCTGCCGCCCCAGGTTAAAGGCGTCGATCAGGTTGCTGGCCACCAGGCCGCTGCGGATGTTGTAAAGGATCGCGATCCGGTTGGCCGGCTGGGCATTCTCGAGCAGGAACCCGTTGTTGTACTGGAAATCGGCGTACTCGAAGGCCCGGGTCCCGGCCTTCAGGCCGACGTAGGAGTGGTTCCCGTTGAGGGCCAGCGCCTCGCCCTCGGCCCGGGCGTTGGTGCCGTGCTTGCCGGTCGGCCGGCCGTGCATCGAGGCCATGCCGAACTTGATCGGAAGCGCGTGGCGGCCGCCGGTGAAGCGCTCCTCGAATTCGCACTGCACCCCGGGATAGTCCGAGGCCCGGTAACGGTTGAAGATGTAAAGCTGGTTGGCCCCCCAGATGTGGGACAGTTTGCTGGCGTTGAGCATCACCGGGCAGACGCGCCGGCCGTTGAGGGCGGTGGTCAGGGGAATAATCTCAGGCGCCGAGTTCCTGATGTTCTCCTGGTGGAAATTTCGATACTGCTCAAAGTAGCGGCCGTAGGCGTCGGCCCAGAAGCGGCGCCACTCGCGCCGCACCAACTCGCTCGGGTGGCTGGCCGGATCGGCGATCTCGAGGCCGAACTTCTCCTTGAAGTGGCCCTTCCAGACCCGCTGGGAAAACTCGGAAGCATCGGCCCAGAGTTGCGGGTTGTCGTACCAGACCGAGCTTATGTAGCCGAAGGACGGGTAGTACGCGTAGGGGGCCCCCTTCTTGCCGAAGCTGACGTCGTCATTCTCCGGCGTGTAGGGGAACTGCGGATAGACGGGATTTGCCGGGCTGGCCGGGTCGTGGCGGCCCAGGATCGCCCGCGACTGCTCTTCCCGCATCCTCAGCAGCATCGGGCTCAAGGGATTGCCCATCTCGCGCTCGGTCAGGTTGTTGCCGAGGTACTCGACCATCAGCCGGCCGTCGCGCAGGACCGTGGCCGCCTCCCGGAACTTCGGGTCGCGGCTGAACCAGTTGAATTGCCAGTACCAGTCATGATCCACCCGGTAACGGTTGCCCTTGTAGACATCAAGCTGGCGCCTGACGATCGAGTCGGTGCCGAAGAACATGATCGCTTCCAGGCGCAGGTTGATCGGGATCCCCTGCCGCACCCGCTCGTTGACGATGGCGCCGGTAACCGGCCGGGGACCGTGCAGGTGGGTCACCAGCGGCCAGCGGGCCATCTCCGGCGTGGTCGGATTGCTGTCGTGGTAGGCCCAGGTGAGCCGGCCCCGCTGCCCCCAGGCCGGCAGGTCGTCGGCCTGCACCTCCCAGTGGGCGGCCGCCGGCCGCGGCCGCAGGCAGGCAAGGGAAAACAGGATCAGCGCGATCGGCAAAAATAACCTCAGGCTCATTTTTTATCCTCTTCCTCGAGATCCCGGCGTGAAAAAGCGGGAAGGACTTTATTAATGTTAGCATAGCAACAAGGCCGTCCGGTTGTCAAAAAAAGCCGCGCCGGCGCCCGGAAACACGCGTCCGGCTTTGACATGACGCCTCTGATCGGGATAAACTATCCCATCATGCCAAAACAGGATAAAGAGGCCGGGGCCCTGCAAAAAATCGAGGTTTACGACACCACCCTGCGGGACGGCAGCCAGGGGGAGCAGGTCTCCTTCTCCCTCGAGGACAAGCTCAAGCTCACCCGCAAGCTGGACGAGTTCGGCTTCGATTTCATCGAGGGCGGCTGGCCCGGCAGCAACGCCAAGGACGAGGAATTCTTCCGGGAGGTCCGGAAACTCGACCTCGCCCGGGCCAGGGTGGCCGCCTTCGGCAGCACCCGCCGGAACGGCGTGGCGCCGGCCCAGGATGAAAACCTCAACAAGCTGCTTTCGGCCGAGACCGAAATCATCACCCTCTTCGGCAAGTCCTGGGACCTGCATGTCCGGAACGTGCTCCGGATCTCCCTGGAGGAGAACCTCGACCTGATCAGCGACTCGATCGATTTCCTCAGGCGCCGGGGACGGCGGGTCTTCTTCGACGCCGAACACTTCTTCGACGGCTACCGGGAAAATCCCGCCTATGCCCTGAAATGCCTGGCCGCGGCCGACCAGGGCGGCGCCGAACGCCTGGTGCTGGCCGACACCAACGGCGGCTCCCTGCCCGACCAGGTCC
>JAKJFK010000278.1 GCA_022704925.1 candidate division TA06 bacterium
GGTCACCGGCCCCTGGTTCGACCTTTTCGACGAGTGGGGTGAACCGGCCGCCGGCCGCAAAACCGACGAGCGGCTCTTCCCCTTCGGTTCGGAGTTTCCCGCCTGGCCGGACCTGGCCGGACGGCCGGAGTTGAGCTTTGGCGGGCCGGACCGGCGTCGCTTCAAGGCCCGGCCGCTCGCCCAGCTGCCGGCCGGTTCCGGCCGCCGGGTATCGCTTGACTTCCGGCCCGGCAACCCGGCCTGGCGGCGCACCCGGGTGGGCCGGGGACAGGTGGTCCAGCTGGCCGTGGACCTGGGCACCCTCTTCCGCTACAGCGGCGCGGAAGCGGTCGTCCGGGGCTGGCAAGGGCTGCTCGAGAACCTGAAGGTGAAACGGCCCCTGGTCGAGAACCTCTCCGGAGACGGCCTGCTGCTGGGCACCTTCCGGGGCAAGCCGGGCGAGACGGTCGTCCACGTCCAGCAGTTCACGCCGCCCTGGCGGCCGGACGATATCAATGTCCGGGCGCCCGGCCTCCGTTCGAACGTCCGGCTGCGCTGGAACGGTCCCCGGCCGCTCTCGGTCCGCGGCGCGGTGCCGGAACCGGGGCCGGAACTTAAGGTGCGCCGGCAGGGCGGCGCCTGGCTGATCGAGCTGCCGCCCTTCACCTGGGGACAGGTCGTCCTGATCAAAACCGGTCCGTACCGGACCAAACCAAAGCCAACCGCGGCGAGGAGATCGGCATGATTATAAGATTATTAGGCTGTTTCCTGCTTCCGCTGTTTCTGCTGTCGTCCGTCGTTCCAGCCTGGGGGGCGCCCTACCGCCGTTTCATCGAGGCGGAATCAATGCTGGTTGAGGGTAACGGCTACCGGGTGGTTCAGGATAAAGACTCCAGCGGCGCCGCCGCGGTCGAGGTGCTCCGGACCGATACCGCCCAACTGGCCGCCGGCGGCCGGATCTTCAAGAACCTGGAGGAAGGGCTGCCGGTCCGGGAGTACACCTGCTGGCTCCAGGTCCGGGTTCCGGCCGGCCGGCCGGCCGGCGCCGCCCCGGTCCGTCTGGAAGTCCGCCTGGGTGACGTGGCCGGAACGCTGGAACTGGACCTGGGCCGGCCGGATCCCGGCGGCCGGATTCGGCTCAAGCCGGCCGCGCCGGCCCGGGAGATTTCGATCCGGCCGTCCGGTCCGGCGCCGGCCTTCCGGATTGACCGGATTTACCTGTCCGGGGAGGCCCGCGACGTCCGGTTCAACCCGGTTACCGGCAGCCACGAGGTCGATTACGATTACATACTCAACTCTTCAACCGATCCGGTTCCCGAGGCACAGTTCGGTTTCGTCCGGTTCTCCGATCCAGCGGCGGCCCAGCCGGCCAACTGGCTGGCCAACGGCGACTTTGAGGCCGGCCTCGGGACCACCCAATGGTCAACCTACTACCAGCAGTCCTACGCGCTCAAGCCCGAGTTCTGGGACCGGCAGACGGCATACGAAGGCGCGGCCTCCCTCCGGCTGACCCTCTTCCCGGTCGGTTGGCGGACTCGGGGCGACCGGCCGGACCTGCCGACCGGGTTCCAGATGATGAGCCGTACCCTCAAGCTGCCGACCGGCCGCTCCTATTATTTCCGGGGGATGGCCAGGTCGGATGTTCCGTCCACCCTGCTTCTGACGGCCGAGACCGCCTATAACCCGACCGGCCTGGCCCGGACCTCGGTCCAGGTCGATACCGGCTGGCAGCCGTTTGAAATGGAGATCAAGAATCTCCAGGATCCGCGCGGCTGCATCCTTTACCTGGCGGCC
>JAKJFK010000066.1 GCA_022704925.1 candidate division TA06 bacterium
CGCGCAGGTGGTGGTCAACTCCGCCGTCCGGGTCGAGGAGCGGGGCCGGGAGTTGTTGATCGCCATCCCCGGTCGCAAAAATTTCTGGCTCAACCTGGTTTCGTTCGTGGTGACCCTGCCCCGCGAGAAACGGGTCTTCCTGGACGAGTTGGGGGCTTTGATTTACCAGGATTGCCGGCAGGGGTTGACTGTCGCCCGGATCGTCGAGAATTTTTCAGGGCGGCACGGCCTTTCAATCGATTACAGCCGGCAGAGCGTGATGCTCTACCTGAAGATGCTGGCCGAGAAGGGTGTGGTCGGATTTCTTATCAAGGAGCAGACCGATGGCGGGACAAGTAGGTAAGCAGGTAATGCTTCCCAAGCAGGAAGCCTTCAAGATGAGTTTGCGCAACATCAGGATCCGTTTCGGCCGCGCCTGCATCGTTTCTTCCAGCGTCCTGCTCGGAGTCGCCTTCCTGATGTCCATTTTTACCAACACGGTTATCCAGCAGGCGCTGCTCAAGAACGGCCCGGAGAGCATCAAGGTCAGCCTGGCGGCCGGCGCCTCCGATTCGATGGCCCGGGACATCTGGCTGGTCAGCCTTTCCCTGCTGGTCTGCGTGGTGGGCATTACCAACGCCATGCTGATGTCGGTGACCGAACGCAGCCGGGAGATCGGTACCATGAAGTGCCTGGGCGCTCTGAACCGTTTCATCATGGAGATCTTCCTGATCGAGTCGGGCATGCAGGGATTGCTGGGTTCGCTGGCCGGCGGGCTGATCGGCGGGCTGGGCATGCTGATTACCTACCTGGCCCGCTACGGGACGGTGATTCTCAACTACATTCCCTACCTGGGTCTTCTGAAATTCTACCTGTTTTCAATCATCCTGGGAACGGTCATCTCCATCATCGGGGCCGTTTACCCGACCTATCTTTCGGCCCGGATGGAGCCGGCCGAGGCCATCCGCCGGGAAGTTTAAGGAGGAATAACGATGCCCAAGGAAGTAGTCGTCCGGACCATCGGGGTTAAGAAGAACTTCATGCTGGGCCGCATCGAGTTGAAGGTACTGCGGGGTGTTGATCTGGAGGTCTCCCGCGGTGAGTATATCTCGATCATGGGACCGTCCGGGTCGGGCAAGACCACCTTTTTCAACATGATCGGCGGCCTGGACAAGCCTTCGGCCGGCCGGGTCTACATCGACGAGGTCGACATCGCCCAGCTGGACGCTTACGAACTGGCCTGGCTGCGCTGCCGGAAGATCGGGTACATCTTTCAGACCTTCAACCTGATTCCGGTCATGACCGCCCTCGAGAATATCACCCTGCCGATGATCTTCGCCGGGGTCGGTCACGACGAGGCGGTGGACCGCGGCTTGAAATTGCTGGAGATGGTCGGCCTCAAGGAACGGGTCCAGCACAAACCCTTCGAACTTTCCGGCGGCCAGCAGCAGCGGGTCGCCATTGCCCGGGCCTTTGCCAACTCGCCGGCCATTATCCTGGCCGACGAACCGACCGGCAACCTCGACCTGAAGACCGGCAAGGAGATCATCCGCCTTCTCAAGGAGATGAACCGGAACCACCAGGTTTCGGTTATCACCGCCACCCATGACCTGAAGATGCTCGACGTCTCCGACCGGGTGGTCTGGATCCGGGACGGACAGATCGAGCGCATCGAGGAGCGCGCCAACCTGGACATCAAGGTCGGCGAGGTCGAAGGCGAGTAGGGCGGCTGAGCCACCGGCCGCGCGCCTTTTTTCTGATGCCCACTTCGGAATCGATGGAACTGGGAATTATCGGCGTGGGCCGGATGGGTTCGGCCATCGCCGCCGGCCTGATTGAACGCCGGATTTTCAGCCCGGGCGAGCTGCTGGTTTTTGACCTGGACCGGGAACGCGCCCGCGCCTTCTCGGCGGCTTACGGACCGGCCGCGGCCGCCTCGGCGGCGGATCTGGTGCGGGGCTGCCGTTCGGTGCTGCTGGCGGTCAAGCCGCAGGATCGTTCGGCGGCCCTGGAACCGATCGGGGCGATCGGAATCGAAGGCCCTCTTATTTCCATCCTCGCCGGTGTTCCCACTTCCGCCCTTGAATCCATCCGTCCCGGTCTCCGCGTCATCCGGGTAATGCCCAACCTCGGCGTCCGGGTCGGGGCCGGCCTCAGTTTTTACTGCGCGGGCCGGAACGGACGGGAGTCGGACCGGGTTCTGGCCGCCCGCATCTTCGGCGGGCTGGGCGAGGCCTTCGAGATCGACGAATCCCTCATGAACGCGGTAACCGCCCTTTCCGGTTCCGGCCCGGCTTACTTCTTCCGGCTCATGGAGATAATGGCCGGGTTCGGCCGGGCGGCCGGCCTGGCGCCGGAGGTCGCCGCCAAACTTGCCAGCCGGACCGCCCTGGCGGCCGCACTGCTGGCGCGCGACGGCGACCCGGCCGCCCTGCGCGGGGAGGTAACCTCGCGCGGCGGCACCACCGAGGCGGCTTTCCGGGTGCTGGAGGAAGGGAACCTTTCCGGGTTGTTCGAATCGGCCCTGGCGGCCGCGGTAAAGCGCGGCCGGGAACTGGCCGAAGGCAGGTAACCGGGTTAATTGGAGATCCGAACGATGAGCGAAATAATGAAATCTCTGGAATCGGCGGTCAAGGTCCTGGGGTCGCGCGCCGCGCTCCGGCCGGAAATCGGCATCATCCTGGGGACCGGGCTCTCCTCCCTGGCCGAAAAGATCGAGGTCGAGACCTCGATACCCTACGGAGAAATTCCGGGCTTCCCGGTCAGTACGGTCGAGGGACATGCCGGCAACCTGGTCCTGGGCCGGATCAGCGGCCGGCCGGTGGCGGTCTTCCAGGGTCGGTTCCATCTTTACGAGGGATACTCCCCCCAGCAGATCGCCTTTCCGATTCGCGCGCTGAAGGCCTTCGGAGTCAATGTTCTCCTCGAGTCCAACGCGGCCGGCGGCCTGAACCCGGCCTACCAGGTGGGCGACCTGGTCCTGATCACCGATCATATCAATCTTCAGGGGTTTAACCCCCTGGTTGGCCCCAACGATGAGAATATCGGCCCCCGCTTCCCGGACATGTCCGAACCTTACGACCGGCTGCTGCTGGACCTGGCCCGCCAGACCGCGCTCCGGGAGGGAATCCAGCTCAGGGAAGGGGTTTACGTGGGCGTGCTGGGCCCCAACCTGGAGACCCGGGCGGAGTACCGCTTCCTGCGCATGATCGGGGCTGACCTGGTCGGAATGTCCACGGTGCCGGAAGTGATCGCCGCGGTTCACGCCGGGATGCGGGTTTTCGGGGTGTCGGTGGTGACCGACCGCTGCCTGCCGGACGCGCTCAAACCGGTCACCTTCGACGAGATACTGGCGGCCGCCGGCAAGGCCGAGCCGTCGCTGACCCGCCTCTTCCTGAAGCTGATCGAGTCAATTTAGACACAGCGTCTTGATTGATTGCGCATAACCTGACAAGTCCCGCATTTCCACGTTTCCATTCTCCGAACTGGGTGCACACCGAATCAGTCAGTTCTTCAAGGGTCGCGAAAAAACCGGTTGTGGGTACACGGTCGCCAAGTATCTGGTCCGGTTCAACACGGAAACGGTGGACGTGGGGCCGGTCCTGCTCTTGATGCCTTCGCCCCGGGAGGTCTGCCGCAAGGCCGATTTTTACCGCGTCTACCGGGCGTATCGGGTTTTTTACGAAAACTGATTTCCGGGTCGTGGCACTGCCTGGTCGCCGCCGGCAATGCCGCCCGGGGGAGGGGAGATGAAAGCGACGGTCTCCGGACGCGACTACCTCGAATGCCTCGAGGCTTGGGTGCCGGAATTCCGGCGCGGGCTCTACGCGCTCCCGGACCGTCCGGGACGCTCCTGCTACGGGCCGGGGGCCTCGAACAACTGGGCCGTCCAGACGAACCTCAAGGCGTTCGCGGCCGCCGCGGTCATGGCCGCCGACCCCGCCTTCGACGAGACGCGGGCCGGCGTTTCCCGGCGGTCCATGCTCGAGCACGCCCTCGCGCTGCTGCGCTTCTCGTTGGAGAGTCACTGCGCCACAGGCGGCCGCTGCCTTGACGGAGCCCCCTGGGGCCACACCTGGATCTCGATGCTGGGCATCGAGCGCATGGCGCACGGTGTCGAGGCCATCGAGACGCACCTGGAACCGGGAGACCGCGACCTCCTGCGGCGGGTCCTGATCTCCGAGTGCGATTGGCTGTTGGACGGCTACTACCGCGGCCGCGCCGAACGCCCCGGGGAAATCAGGGCCGGCACCGTGGAAAACAACCACCCGGAGAACAACATCTGGGCCGGGGCGCTCCTGCATCGGGCGGCCCTGCTCTACCCGGACGCCGTGCGCGCCGCCGAATACCGGGACAAGGGTTCGCGTTTCCTGGTCAACGGCATCTCGGTTGCCGCCGATGCGCTTTCCGGGGCGGTGGTCGACGGCCGACCGGTTTCCGAGTGGTTCGTCGGCGCCAATTTCTTCGAGTCGTACGCGCTCAACCACCACGGCTACCTTAACGTCGGTTACATGGTCATCTGCCTCTCCAACCTGGCCATGCTCCACTTCTCGTGTCGGCGCGCCGGCCAAGAGGCACCCGGGGCCCTTTACCACCACGCGGCTGACCTCTGGAATCTCGTCAAGCTCTGCACCTTCGAGGACGGCCGCCTTCTGCGTATCGGCGGCGACACGCGGGTGCGCTACTGCTACTGCCAGGATTACGCGATCCCCGCCTGGCTGATGGCGCTGGACTGCTTCGGCGACCGCGACTGCCCCGGTTTTGAGGCCGGCTGGCTTGCTCAGGTGCGCCGCGAGATGGCCAACAACGGCGACGGCGCCTTCCTTTCGGACCGCTGCCGGGAACTGGCCGGGGTCTCGCCCCTTTATTTCACGCGGCTGGAATCGGATCGGGCCGCCGCTCTGTCCATGGGGGCCTTCTGGCGTCGGACGCTGGAACTGCCCGGCACGGCCGCGGAACAACCGTCGCCGATTTTTCTCACCGGCGCCTGGAGCGACGAGTACCATGGCGCCTGCCTGGTGCGCGGCGCCGCGCGCACCGCCTCCTGGACCTGGTTGGCCGGCGAGCGTCCCAACGGGCTTTGCCTTCCCTCGGGCGACAGCGCGCTGGCCGAGTGGCGCCACAACCTGGCCGGGGAAATCCGGGGGCTGGGCCGGGTCAATTACCAGGACCTGGTCGACCACCGCCAGGCGATTTTCGACGGCGGGTTCCTCACCTGGGGCCGGACGGTCTTCCGCTCTGAGAAGATGATGTGCGAAAGCCACCCCGACGAGGAAACCGCCGGTCAGGAAATCGTTTGCGCCGCCTTGCCTGACGACGCGACGATGCTGGTGCTCCAGCGTGCGCGGGTTTTGGCCCGGGTGGACCTGGCCTCGGTCAAGGGGATTTTCCTCCAGGTTCCCAACGATCTTTTCAACGGCTACCGCCGCGTCTACCGCTCTGGCGGTCGCGTTCTGGAGACCAACGGGCGCGATTGGCGCGCCGAAACCATCCGCGTGTCCGGCGGCCGCCTCGAGATTGACGGGCGCCTGCTCCTTGAAGGCGCTTACGGCCTGGACGCCCTTTTCATCCACCGGCCTGGCCGGCGCCAGGTCGGCCTTTCGGTGCGCCAGGACCGGGCGGATGCCGGCGGGATGCTCCTGGTTGACGAGATCTGCGCCCCCTGCCAGCTCGGACGGCGTAATTACGACGCCGGGGCGGTCATCTACGACCACGGTTTCGCCATCAGCGTCCGGCCGGCGTGCGCCGGCCGGGTCGGGCGCTGGGGCGCCCGCCCGGAGGGACTGGCCGCGCCGGGCTGCCCGGAGGTGCGCCTGGTTGCCGCCGACGGGCGTGACGGGGTGCGCTACCTGCTGGCGGCCAACCTCGGCGGCCGGCCCGCGGCGCCGGAAATCAAGGCCGGCGAGGCGCGGCGCCTTTCGGACCTGGCCGGCGGCGGGACGGTGGACGCCGCCGGCGGCGTTTTCCGCCCGGAGCTGCCCGCCCGGACCTGCCGCCTTTTCCGGTTGGAAAAATAGCGTTCCGCGTGGAAGGGGCAAAAACGGCGTTGTGGGGGGTTACTTTTTCTGAAGGGCCAGCCAGATGCCGCGGAGGGTCAGGTCGGGATCAACCAGCGGCCTTGGCCGGAGGTGCGGCAGCAGTATTTTCAGACTGCCGCCGGTACCCACCAGCTTGAATTCCGGGCGCCACTCCCGCCTCAGCCGTTCCACCAGTCCGTTGACCAGTTCGGCGAAACCCAGCACCAGCCCCGCCTGCAGGCATGACTCGGTATCCTTTCCAACCACCGAGGCCGGCGCCTTTAATTCGATCCGCGGCAGGAGGGCGGTCCTTTCGGCCAGGCTGTCGCGGGCCAGCTCCGGCCCCGGGGCGATGACGCCGCCGGCATAGGCGCCGTCGGGATCGACCAGGTCAAGGGTGAGGGCGGTCCCGGCGTCGATTACCACGGCCGGTTTTCCGTGCAGCCGGCCGGCGGCCAGCGCGTTGAGCAGCCGGTCGACGCCCACGCTTTCGGGCCGGGTTACCCGCGCGGCCAGCGGCAGCCGGCTTCTATCCAGGAGTTCGGGCCGCACCCGGAGCGCCCGGGCCAGGCCGGCGGCGGCCGGACCGGAGAGGTCCGGGACGACCGAGGCCAGCGCCGCGGCGGTGATGCCGGTCGGCCAGGCGGCCTTCGCGATCCGGGCCTCCAGCCGGGCGCCGTCATTATGATGGCGCAGGTTAACGCGCCAGGCGGCGGTGCCGTCCCGGTCGAAGAGGACCGCCTTGAGGGTCGTGTTGCCGAGGTCAATGGCCAGCAGCATTTTTCGGTTTGGTTTGATGAAAGAAATCCGGTCCGAAGAAAAAGCGTTGAAGGTACGCCGCCAACAAAGCTATCCGGTCCGAAGGCAGACCGCTGTCAGGACTCAAATTCCTGAGCAATAGTGGTTTGAATTCGGGCCGGGAGCGCGACGGCCAGGAGGCGTCCAGGAGGCGTACTGGATGTACGCCGACGCCGGCGCCGACGCCGCCAACAAAGCTATCCGGTCCGAAGGCAGACCACTATCAGTTGGAATTGCGATACCACTCCAAGAACGCCGAAAGGTGTTTGAGCTGTTCCGAGTTGCGCAACTTCTCCAGTGCCTTGCTTTCGATCTGGCGTATGCGTTCCCGGGTGAGGTTGAATATCTGGCCTACCTCTTCGAGGGTGCGCGGGTAGCCGGCGCCGATGCCGAAACGAAGCCTCAGTATTTTCTCTTCCCGTTCGTCCAGCTGGGCGAAGATTTTTTCCAGCTCGTCCTGGAGCAGGGCGTAGGTGGCCGCAGTGGCCGGCGTGTCGGTCTCGCGGTCCTCGATGAAATCTCCGAAGGTCGTCTTGTCGTCGTCTCCCACCGGAGTCTCCAGCGAAATCGGCTCCCGCTGCATGCTCTTGAGGATCATCCGGACCTTGTCCGGGGAACTCTGGGTGCGGCGGGCGATCTCCTCCGGGGTCGGTTCCCGGTCCAGTTCGTGGACCAGGTAGCGCGAAATCTTGTTGAGCTTGTTGATCTTCTCCCTCATGTGGACCGGGATGCGGATGGTCGAGGAGTGGTCGGCGATGGCCCGGGTAATGGCCTGGCGGATCCACCAGGTGGCATAGGTCGAAAACTTGTAGCCTTCGCGGAAGCGAAACTTGTCGACCGCCTTCATCAGCCCGATGTTGCCCTCCTGGATCAGGTCGCGCAGGGTCAGCTTCGGGTTGGAGTATTTTTTGGCGATGTTGATGACCAGCCGCAGGTTGGCCTGGATCAACTGGGCCTTCAGCACGTCCAGCTTACGTTCCAGGCGGGCCAGTTCGGCGTTGCCGGCGGAACGCGCCCTGGCCTGCTGGAGGGCCTCCTTGGCGTTTTCGATGTTCCGGGCGATCTCGATCTCCTGGTCGTGGGTGAGCAGGGAGATTTCGCCGGCCTCCTTAAGGTAGGAACGCAGCGGATTGCGCACCTCCTCCAGGGCCAGCCTTTCCTCCTCCAGTTCCTCCTCGTGGATGGTGAAGACCTCCTCGGTTTCATCCTCGATGGCCACCTGCAGCTGGTTCAGCTGGCCGAAGAGCTCTTCGAGTTCCTCCGGGTTATAGCTGTCCTCCGGGAGCATTTCGTTGATCTCGTCATAGGAAAGGTGCTTCTGCCGCTTGCCCTTTTCGATGATTTCATTGATCCGTTTCTGCTTGGCGTCGTTTCTGTTCTTGAACGTCATTAAGGGGCCTCCGATTCTCAAAACCGCTCCTCAACCGGGCCGATTCCGGCCCGGGACGAAGCCTTATTTATGCTGGTGGCGTTCCTGGATCAGCGCCTGAAAACGCCTTAAATCCTCAAGATCCGGATCGGTGACGCCGTCGATCTTTTCGGTCCGCAGCGGCCGGGTAAGCCGTTCCTCCCGGCTGTGGGCCAGGATCCGGTTAAGACAACCCTGGAAATTTTGTTCCAGCAATTCCTCCGATTCGCTCAGATTGCCGACCCGGACCAGGAACTCCTCGGTATTTTGCACCGTCCCCTCCAGTTCGGCCCGGGCCATTTCCGCCGTGGCCGTTTCCGGAAGCTGGACCAGTTTGCGGAAGACCGCCCGGTGTTCCGGATCGCTGAAATGATCCTCGGTCAGCCGCCGGGCCAGCTCGAGCCGCAGTTCCCGGGCGCAGAGGGCGGCGGCCAGCAGGATCTGCTCCCGGTTGGCGGTGAAGGGCAGAAGCGCCGTCGGTCCGGG
>JAKJFK010000279.1 GCA_022704925.1 candidate division TA06 bacterium
AGTTTTGAAGCGGCGGCGGCCGCCGCCGACGGCTGGGAGAACGTGAGCGTAAGCATGGTGCTGGAGCGGGGCTTCCGGGCCCTCTTCCGGATCAGTTTCGAGCTCCCGGAGGCCGGGGACTGGACGATGTGCTGCAAGACCCTCTGGCAGTTCCCCGAATCGAAGATGATTCTGAACGGTCAGGCGGTGGGGACACCCTTCCGGTGGGGGCAGCAGACCGCGCTGCTCCGGAACTGCCGGGCCGGCGCCAATGAACTGCTTATCCAGGCCGATGCCAGCCAGGCCCGGATCAACCTGGAAACCGCCCCATACCAGGCCAGCTACTTCCATCTCTACTGGCTCAAAACCAGCCAGCCGGTGGCGGCCTTCGGTGAAAGCCAGGTATTCCTGCCCGGCCTCTCCGGAAAGGCCACCGTCGTATATGCCGGCGGCGCACCGGTAGTGGTTGATTTTCCCAGGGAGACCCGTTTTCAGCCGGCCGCGGCCCGCTTCGCCGACCTGCTGAAACCGACTTCGGAGACCGGTCCCATCACCACCCGGCCTTCCGACGGCGATTACGTGGACAAAAACGGCAGCCGTTTCTTCGTCTGGGGCGGCCACTGGAACCACCTGCACAGCAAGGAGGGCATCGACCTGGCCGTCCGGATGCTGCCGACCATGGGCGTGAGCACCACCCGCAACATCTACGACGAGTCCGAGGCGGACGAGGCGACCGGCAAGTGGAGGCCCGAAGCCCTGGACCAGGTCTTCTACCAGGTGGCCCAGCTGGGTAAGGCCGGCATCTACCAGGACATCTGCCTGCACAGCTACGGCTGGTACACCAACCCGGAGGGGGCCTTCTACAAGGTCGACGGCGGCAACGACCCGCGCTACCGGGGCATCAGCCGCCTCTGGAACCCGGTCTATCTGCGCGCCCAGAAGAATTACGCCACCGAGCTTTTCACCACCGTCAATCCCTACAACGGCAAGAAGCTGATCGACGATCCGACCATGATCTCGGTCGAGATCGCCAACGAGGATTACGGCCTGGGGGCGCGCCGCTTCGATTTCGAGGAACTGCCGGAACCGGAGAAGACCCTGGTGCGGAAACGCTTCAACAGCTGGCTGCTGAAAAAATACAAGAGCCGGGAGAAGCTGGCCGAAGCCTGGGCGCTCGAGCCGCTCGCGGCCGAGGAGAACCCGGCTCAGGGCAACATCCACTTTCCGCCCCAGTTCAAGACCGTCGCCAAGTCGCCCAACTTCTTCCTGAACTGGGACGCCGAGGGGCGCACCGCCAGCCCGCGCACCTCCGACGCCATGGAGTGGTGCCGGGGCGAGGTGTACGACTTCCTGAAGACCATGTACGACCACCTGCGCGGCCTGGGTGTGAAGTGCTCCATCTCCTGGTGCGGTTTCAGCACCTATGAGCTTCAGATGACCAACCTTCATCCCTACCTTTCGATCTGCGACTCCCTGGGCGGCAGCGGTTACGGTTCCGACAACAACTTCCGGTCCCTGGAACGCTGGTACGTCTACGGAAGTTTCAACCACTTCTGGCCGAAGTCGACCCACGTGCGCGAGTGGTCGAGCTGGAACCAGGGAGCGGACGTGGCCGCCTCGACCAACGGCCTGGTCACGGCCGGCCTCTTCGGCCTGGCCCACGGGCTGGACCACTGGAGCCATCACAAGCTCGGTTACGCGGCCTATCCGAGCCTGGAACAGGAGGCGGTCAACTCGATCAACCCGGATGTGGACCAGCGGCGGGCCGCCTTCTCCTTCGTCGGCTGGG
>JAKJFK010000280.1 GCA_022704925.1 candidate division TA06 bacterium
CTGCCCTTCCGAGGCGTAGAAGACCGCCGATCGGTACTGGGGTCCAATGTCAGGTCCCTGGCCGTCGGCCTGAGTGAAATCGTGCACCTGGAAGAATAATTTCAGGAGCTCTTCGTAACCGGTCCGGTCGGGATCGAAGGTCACCTCGACCGCCTCGTAGTGGCCGGTGTCCCCGGCGCAAACTTGTTCGTAAGACGGGTTTTCGAGCCGGCCCCCCGTGTATCCCGAGGCGACCGAGACAACCCCGGCCGCTTTCCAGAAATGGTACTCAATGCCCCAGAAGCATCCTCCGGCGAAGACCGCCCGTTCGATTTTCGTTCCGGCCGGTTCGAAGAGCAGGGAGACCGAGTTGACGCAGTGGCGGATATTCCTGGGTGTCAGCCCCTCGCCTGAAAAGACGTGACCCAGGTGGCCGCCGCAGCCGGCACAGGTTATCTCGGTCCGCCGGCCGTCGGCATCGGGCCGGCGGGCGACCGCCCCCGGTATTTCGTCGTCGAAGGCGGGCCAGCCGCAGCCGGAATCGAACTTGTTTTCCGAACGGTAGAGTGGGGCGCCGCAATTGCGGCAGCGGTAGATACCCTTTTTGAAATGATTCCAGTAACGGTTTCGAAAGGGCGGTTCGGTACCCCGGCCGATGATGACCCGCTTCTCTTCTTCGTTCAGGGGTTTTTGATGCGTCATTTGGTTCCGCTTGATTCAGGGGGGGACGCGTCGAAAAGAGAAAAAGATCAACTTTTAGCCAGGCGCTGTTCAAAGATCGAGTAAACGACCGGCACGACGACCAGCGTGATCAGGGTGGCGCTGAAGAGGCCACCGATGACCGCCCGGGCCAGAGGCGCCTGGAATTCCCCGCCCTCGCCAAGCCCCAGGGCCATCGGCACCAGGCCGAGCATGGTCGTCAAGGCCGTCATCAGGATTGGCCGCAGGCGCCGCCGGCCGGCCTCTTCAATGGCTTCGCGCAGGGCCATCCCGTCGCGGCGGCGCAGCAGGTTGATCTGGTCCACCAGGACGATGGCATTGTTAACCACGATCCCGCCGAGCATGATGCATCCGATGATTGACTGCATGTTGAAGGTCGTGTTGGTTAAAAAGAGCAGCCAGACAACGCCGATGGCCGCCGGCGGGATCGAGAACATGACCACGAATGGGTCGCGCAGCGATTCGTAAAGCGAGACCATGACCATGTAAACCAGGATCAGGGCCAGGACAAAGGTCCAGCCCAGTTCCTGGAAACTCTCCTGCTGCTGTTCGTATTCGCCGCCGAAGTTGATCGTGAACCCGCTTGGGACGGGCACCGACTGGATGTCCCGCCTGATGTCCCGGAGGATTGAACCTATATCCCGGTCGCTGGTGTTGGCCGAAACGGTCACGATCCGTTCCTGGTCCGAGCGCTGGATGCTTACCGGTCCTTCGTGCGGCTGGGTCTTGACGACATTGCGCAGGGTTATCGGTTCGCCGGCCGCGTTGGTCAGGGTGAGGTTCAGGATATCTTCCACCTCCATTTTTTCCGGGTTTTCCAGCTGGACGAAGATCCGGTACTCACTGCCGCCCTCCCGGTAATACCCGGCCGTGCTGCCGCCCAGCGAGGTCTGGAGCATCTGGGCGATCTGGGAGACCGACAGGCGCAGGTCGGCCGCCTTCGCCCGGTCTATGATGACGAGTTCCTCCGGTACGCCCGATTCCCGGCTTAACTGGGCACCGGTGATTCCATCAACCCTTTCCACCACTTCCTTGACCTGTTCGGCGAGCGCATCGGCGGTCGCC
>JAKJFK010000067.1 GCA_022704925.1 candidate division TA06 bacterium
GTGCCCAGGCCGGCCGCCACGTTGCGGAAGCCGTGCTGGTACACCTTGATCAGGTCCAGGTAGCCTTCGACCAGCAGCAGTTCGCCCTTCTGCTGGATCGGCTGCCGGCTCAGGCTGAGGCCGTAAAGGCCGGCGCCCTTGCTGAAGACCGGGGTTTCGGGTGAATTCAGGTACTTGGGCTCGGCGTCGGTCACGGTCCGGCCGCCGAAACCGAGGCATTCGCTTGAAAGATTGTAAATGGGAAAGATGACCCGCAGGAAGAATTTCAGGCCGGCCGCCTCGATTTCGGCCCGGCTGAAACCGGCCGCCGTCAGGTGGCGTTCGAGCGGATAACCGGACGGCGCGAAGCCCAGGTTGAATTCCTTGACCGTGGCCGCGGTTATTTTCCTTTTCTGCAGGTAGTCGCGTCCCGGCTGCCCCTCCTTTTCCCTGGTCAGGCAGCGGTGATAAAAAGCGGCCGCTTCATTATTCAACTGCAGCAACCGGGTTCGGACCCGGTTGGCCTCGCCGTCTTCCCTGGTCAGTTCGAGCTGGATTCCGGCCCGCTTGGCCAGCAGGGCGGCCGCCTCCGGGAAGAGGAGGTTTTCCATGCGCATCACGAAGGAGATGGAATCGCCGCCGGCGCCGCAGCCGAAGCAATGGAAGATGCCCTTCTCCGGGGTGACGATGAAGGAGGGGGTCTTTTCGCCGTGGAACGGACAGATCGCTTTGTAGGAACGACCCGACTTCTTGAGCGTCAGGTAGCCCGAAACGACGGTCACGATGTCATTTTCGTCCTTGATGCGCTGCAGTATTTCGGCGGTGATGCGATAACCCATCTTCGTTTCTTCTATGAATTTAGGCTGGTGAACGGAACGGAGAGCGGCAACAAAATTTAATTAGTAATTTTATACCGGGACGGTTGGCAAATGTCAAGTGGATTGTGATAAAATTATCCAAAATAACCTGCAAACCGCGTGCTCGCACCCCGTATCAGTTAGATGTGGGGGCCGGATTTTTGTTACAATCACGGCGGTCGGGCCCGGGTTATCCGCCCACAACGAAAGTTGGAATCCGACATGGAAAAGATCCGCGCGTTGAGTGAGCTTGAGTTGAAGGATCGGCTGCTGAAGGGACTGGAAAGCGAGGGGCTGCTGGGCCGCCGGGTCCTGGCCATCATCCCCGACAGTACCCGTACCGCGCCCATCCCGCTGGCCTTCCGCACCCTGGCCGAGGCCTTCCGGAAGCAGGGCGGCCGGCTGGATTTCCTGCTGGCGCTCGGCACCCATCCCCCGATGACCGAGGCCGAAATCGAAGCGCACCTGAAGCTGCCGGCGTCCGAGCGGAAGCGGCTTTTCCCGGATACGGAAGTCTTCAACCATCACTGGAAGGACCCGCAGGTACTGGCCGAGATCGGCCGAATCGAGGCCGGCGAGATGGCCTCTCTTACCGGTGGCCTTTACACCGAGGCGGTCCCGGTGCAGATCAACCGTCGCGTCTTCGATTACGACCGGCTGCTCATCATCGGGCCGGTCTTCCCGCACGAGGTGATCGGTTTCTCCGGGGGCAACAAGTATCTCTTCCCGGGCATCTCGGGGGCCGAGATCATTAATGCCTTCCACTGGCTGGGCGCCCTGATCACCAACCCCAAGATCATCGGCACCGCCGACACCCCGGTCAAGACGGTCGTCAACCGGGCCACCGCTTTCCTGGACCGTCCGGTTTCCCTCTTCGCCTTCGTCATGAGCGGCCACGATGCGGTCGGTCTCTTTACCGGCGGAGTGGATGACGCCTGGCGGGCGGCGGTGGAGCTTTCCCGCCGGGTCAACATCGTTTACAAACCCCGGCCGTTCCGGACCATCTTTTCGCACATGCCGGCCATGTACCACGACATCTGGCTGGCCGGCAAGGGCATGTACAAGGTGGAGCCGGTGGCCGCCGACGGCGGCGAGGTCATCATCTACGCGCCGCACATCAAGACCGTTTCCCACACCCACGGCGAGGTCCTGGAACGCATCGGTTACCATACCCGGGATTATTTCCTGGCCCAGGCGGAGAAGTTTGCCGACGTGCCCGGCGGCATCCGGGCCCATTCCACTCACGTCAAGGGCATCGGCCGTTATGTGGACGGAATCGAAAAACCGCGGGTCACGGTGACGCTGGCGACGTCCATCCCCGAATCGGTCTGCCGGCGGATCAACCTGAATTACCGCGACCCGGCCTCGCTCAACCCGGAGGATTTCAAGAACCGGGAGGAGGAGGGAATCCTTTACGTGGCGCGGGCCGGTGAAGTTCTCTACCGGCTTGAGGACGGCAGCGTTCCGGACATCGACCGGCTTTGACCGAGGTCCGGCGGCGGTCTTTGGGCGAAAGGAAGGACACGGTGAGCGGGAACGGAGGGATGAAAGCCCTGGACCTGGAAACCTTCTTCCGGGAGCGGTCGGTGTCGGTCTGGGGTTGTGCCGACCTCGCCCTCCTGCGGGCCCGGCGAACCGAAATAGCCTCCCTGCCCGGTTCATTCCGGACGGCCGTGGTTTACGGGCTGCCCCTGGCCGGCGGCGTGCTGGACCGCCTCGAGGGCGGCCCCGATCCGCTTTACCTCCACCATTACCGCCAGGCCAATTACCTGCTGGACCGGGTCGGGTTCCAGCTGGCCCTGGCGTTGGAGGCCGCCGGCTTCGTTTCCCTGCCAGTTCCGGCCAGCCAGGTGATCGACTGGGAACGGCCGCGTGGTTTCGTTTCGCACCGCCACCTGGCCGCCGCGGCCGGTCTCGGCTGGTTCGGCCGGAACAACCTTCTGGTTACCCCGGGTTGGGGCAGCCGGTTGCGCCTGGCCTCGGTGCTCACCGCGGCCGTTTTCCCGGGCCGGCCGGCGCCGCGGGCGGAGGCCGGCTGCGGCGATTGCCGCGAATGCGCGGGCCGCTGCCCGGCCGGAGCCATCGGGGCGACGGCGGCTGATTTTGACGCTGAGGCCTGTTACCGTTACATCAAGCAGGTCTGCCGGGAACGCAACATCGGCCAGCATATCTGCGGACTCTGCCTCTGCCCCTTCGGCGATGGGTCGAATCCGGCCGCCTGAACCGGTACTCCTCTTCGTGGGCCTGCTGGGGGCCGATCCGGCTCTCTTTCCTTCCCTGAAATCGCAACTCACCCGCCGCTTCGGTCCGCTGTTGACCGAGAGCCGGCTGCTCGATTTCCGCTGCAGCGACTATTACGAACGCGAACTGGGGGCGGGACTGAAGCGGCAGCTGCTCCTCTTCCGGCGTCCTTTTCCGCCCGGCCGGCTGGCCGCGGCCAAAGTCTTCACCAACCGGTTGGAGGAGGCGTGGAGCCAGGCCGGCCGCCGCCGGGTTAATATTGACCCGGGCTGTCTCTACCCGGCCCGGCTGGTCCTGGCCTCCACCAAGGATTACAGCCACCGGATCTACCTGGGGCGGGGAATCTACGGCGAGGTGACGCTCGTTTACCGGGACGGGGAGTTTCAGGCGCTGCCCTGGACCTATCCCGACTACCGGTCGGAGTACTACCGGCGGTTTTTCGGCCAGGCGCGGCCGTTTCTGCTCGAAAGGCTGCGGGTCGGGCGGAGGGCGGCCTCAGTCAAAGACGCCGGCGATGGACCGGCCGCAGGCGGCGCAGCGGCCGGCGGTTAGGGCGTACCCGGTGACCAGGAAGCCGGTCCGGCCGATCACCTGGCGGCCGCATTGCGGGCAGGCGGTGTTTTCGCCCGGATCGCCGGGCAGGTTGCCGGTGTAGACGTAGTGGAGACCGGCCGCCCGGCCGATTTCCCGGGCCGCGGCCAGGGTCTCCGGCGGCGTGGGCGGAGCGTTCATAAACCGGTAGTGGGGGAAGAAGCGGCTCAGGTGCCAGGGGGTGTCCGGGCCGAGCCGGCCGCTCAGGAAATCGGCGGCTTCCCGCAGTTCGCCGGCGCCGTCGTTCTCCCCGGGCACCAGGAGCGTGGTCACCTCCACCCAGATTCCCAGCCGCCTCATCAGTTCCAGCGTTTCCAGGACCGGTCGCAGCCGGCCGCCGCAGAAGTTCCGGTAGTACTCGTCCCGGAAACTCTTCAGGTCGACGTTGGCCGCGTCCAGGTAGGGCGCGAGTTCCCGCAGCGGGTCGGCCTCGAGATAACCGTTGGTGACCAGCACGTTCCGCAGTCCGGCCCCGGCGGCCAGCCGGGCGGTGTCGAAGACGTACTCGAAGAAGACGGTCGGTTCGGTGTAGGTGTAGGAGACGGAGCGGCAGCCGGCCGCCCTGGCCCGTTCGACGATCTCGGCCGGCGCCAGTTCGCGTTCGTAAATTATGCGGCCGTTTACCTGGGAGATGTCGCTGTTCTGGCAGAACCGGCAGGTCAGGTTGCAGCCGGCGGTGGCCACCGAGAAGGAGGTCGAGCCGGGCAGGAAGTGGAAGAGCGGCTTTTTTTCGATCGGGTCGGCCCGTTCGGCGACCGGCCGTCCGTATACCAGCGAGTAGAGTTTGCCCGCCTGGTTCCGCCGGACTCCGCACCGACCCGTCTGGTCCGGGGCGATCCGGCAATGATGCGGGCAGAGCCGACATTCCACCCGGCCGCCTGCCAGGGAGTCGTAAAAACGGGCCTCGGTCATGGCACCGCTATTTTATGCCGGCCCGCGCGGAGTGTCAAGGCGGCCGGCCGTTTTGCCGCTCCCCTTTCTTTAATGTATAATTACTTTACCGGTTGAACGGGCGGTTGATTGTCTTTTCCGATTCTGAACCTCCGGCCGCGGCCTCTTCCCGCCGCCGGGCGGTTCGGCCCGGCCGGCTTCCCGAATGGAAAACAGGATACGGCTCAACGGCTGGCATTTTTTTCTGGCCTTCTTCAAAATCGGCGGCTTCACCATCGGCGGCGGCTACGCGATGCTGCCGCTGGTCAGGGAGATGGTGGTCCGCCGCAAGGGTTGGATCAGCGAGGAACGGTTCCTGGAGCTCCTGACTATCGCCCAGGGAACGCCGGGGGTGATGATGGTCAATCTGTCCACCCTGATCGGCCTGGAACTGGGCGGCCTCCGGGTCGCCCTGCTGGCCGTTTCCGGGGCGATCCTGCCCTCCTTCCTTTCCATCCTGCTGATCGCCTCGGTGCTGAGCCGCTTCATGGGCAACCCGGCGGTGCTGGCCTTCTTCCGGGGTGCGGTGCCGGCGGTGGTCGGGATCATCGGCGGGGTGGTTCTCCAGCTGGCCTGGCGTCACCTGCGCCGCCCGGAGAGCATCCTGGCGGCGCTGGCCGCCCTCGGCCTGCTGATCGGCCTGGGCGTCAATCCCATCCTGGTCATCCTGGCGGCGCTCCTTTTGATCGGGCTGAAGTTGAAACTGGCTTCGGGAGGCGGGCGGTGATCTACTGGCAGCTGATCCTGACCTTTCTGAAGATCGGCCTCTTCGCCTTCGGCGGCGGTTACGCGGTGCTGCCGCTCATCCAGCGGGAGCTGGTGGTCAATCACCGCTGGCTGACCGACGGGGAATTCTCCCGGCTGGTCTCGGTGGCCGAGATGACCCCCGGTCCGATCGGCATCAACAGTTCCACCTTTGCCGGTTATGTGGCCGGCGGGTTCTGGGGTTCCCTGCTGGCGACGCTCGCGGTCTGCCTGCCCTCGCTGGTCATCCTCTTCTTTCTGCACCGGATGCTGAAGCGGTTCGCCCGGCGCGAGGAGGAGATATCCAACGGGGTCTTCCAGGGCCTGCGGCCGGTGGTGATCGCCCTGGTCGCCTACGCGGTCTTCACCCTGGCCCGGGGCGCCTTTACCGGCCCGGCCACCTGGCTGATGGCCCTGGCGGCCTTCGGCCTCTTCCTGATGGACGAAACGGCCATCGTGCCGATTATCCTGGTCTTCGGGCTGGTCGGGATCCTGATCTTCTGAGGCGGCCCCCGGAGGCCGGGGTTGATTGCCGGGCGGCGGCCCGCGGTGTTAAGATTTAAGGACGATGAACGAAGACCTGCTGGCCCGGGCTTACCGACTGTTGGGCCGCCGGGCCTACACCCGGAGCGCGCTGCTCAAAAAGCTCCGGGAGAAGGGGCCGGCCGAGGCGGCCGAAGCGGCCGTCGAGGCGCTGGCCCGGGCCGGCTACCTGAACGACGCCGATTTCGCGCGCGATTACGTGCGGCAGCGAAGTTCAAACCGTCCCTCCGGCCGCCGGTTTTTGAAGATGAAGCTGCAGTCCAAGGGCGTGGCGCCCGAGGCGATCGAGGCGGCCCTGGCGGATCTGGATCCGGACCAGGAGGCGGAAATGGCCCGCCAACTGGCCGAGAAGAAGGCCCGGACGCTGGCCCGGCTGGAGCCGGCGGTCCGGCGGCGCCAGCTTTACCAGTTCCTGGTGGGCCGGGGCTTTTCACCTGACCTGGCGGAGAAATATGCGAAGCTCTGAAATCCGGAACGTTTTTCTCGAATTCTTCCGTTCCCGGGAACACGTGGTGGTCCCCGGCATTCCGCTGGTGCCGCCCGAGGATCCCACCCTGCTTTTCACTTCGGCCGGCATGGTGCCCTTCAAGAATTTCTGGGCCGGCAATGACCAGATACCCTTCGTCCGGGCCGTCTCGGTGCAGCGCTGCCTGCGGGCCGGCGGCAAGGACAGCGACCTGGACAACGTCGGACTCGACTCCCGCCACCACACCTTTTTCGAGATGCTGGGCAACTTCTCCTTCGGCGATTACTTCAAGACCGAGGCGATCGATTTTGCCTGGGAATTCCTGATGCAGCGCCTGCGCCTGCCGGAATCGAAACTCTGGGTTTCGGTCTACCAGGACGACGGCGAAGCCGCCGGGATCTGGAAGAAGTACGTCCGGCCGGAACGGATCGTGAAGCTGGGCGCCCGGGACAACTTCTGGGGTCCGGCCGGCGAAACCGGCGTCTGCGGTCCCTGCTCCGAGATCTATTTCGACCGCGGCCCGGGCGTCGGCTGCGGACGCCCGGATTGCGCGCCCGGCTGCGACTGCGACCGTTACCTGGAATTCTGGAACCTGGTCTTTCCGCAGTTCAACAAGGCCGCCGACGGCACCCTGCTGCCCCTGGCCCGCCGCGGGGTCGACACCGGGATGGGGCTGGAACGGATCAGCGCCCTCTGCCAGGAGGCCCCTTCCAACTTCGAAACCGACCTTTTCCAGCCGATCATCAACCGCCTGGTCGAATTGACCGGCCGCGCCTACCCGGGCCGGGGCGAAGAGCAGGCGGCCTTCCGGGCGGTCGCCGACCACGTCCGGGCGCTGACCTTCGCCATCGCCGAAAACATCATGCCGGCCAACGAGGGCCGGGGTTACGTCATCCGGCGCATCCTGCGCCGCGC
Source organism: candidate division TA06 bacterium (assembly GCA_022704925.1). Lineage (GTDB taxonomy): Bacteria > Ratteibacteria > UBA8468 > MWAK01 > MWAK01 > MWAK01. The sequence continues at coordinate 7,267 of JAKJFK010000067.1, forward strand.
CGTCAAGTTCCTGCGGGTCCTGCAGGTCAGGGAACCGGTCCTGCACCGGCTGGTGCCCGAGGTGGTCGGCCTGATGAAGGAGGCCTATCCGCACCTGGCCGAACGGGAAAAGTTCACGGCCGCGACCATCGCCGCCGAGGAGGAGCGGTTCCTGGAACTGCTGACCGAGGGGCGGCGCATCTTCCGCCAGTTGACCGTCGGCGTCCGGGGCCGCACGGTACCCGGCCGGACCGTTTTTCAACTCTACGATACCCACGGCCTGCCGCTGGAGACCATCCGGGAGATCGCCGGCGAGGCGAAGTTCAGCCTGGACGAGGCCGGTTTCGAGGCCGAACTGGAGAACCAGCGGGCGGCCAGCCGGCAGGCCAGCGCCTTCGAGGGCGTCCCGGACCGGACCCCGCTGGCGGGCCTCTCTCCGACCCGGTTCGCCGGTTACGACCGGGAGATTCTCGAAACGCTGGTGGGCGCGGTCATTCCGCTTCCCGACGGTTCCAGTTCGCTGGTCCTGACCGAGACCCCCTTCTACCCGGAGCGGGGCGGTCAGCTGGGCGACCGGGGCGAGATCGGCGGCGAACATTTCAAATTCGAGGTGCGCGAAACCCGGGTGGACGAGGCCGGTTTTATTCACCACCTGGGCCGTTTTTCGAGCGGCCGGGCCGAGGCGGGCGTGAGCGCCCGGGCGGTGGTGGACCGGGGTCACCGCCGGCGGACGGCGGCCAATCATACCGCCACCCACCTTCTGCATGCCGCCCTGCGCGAGGTGCTGGGCGATGAGGTCAAGCAGGCTGGCTCCCTGGTGGCGGACGAGTACCTCCGTTTTGATTTCACCTGGAACCAGGAGCTGGACCGGGAGAGCCTGGGACGGGTCGAGGCGCTGGTCAACCAGGTCATCCAGGCCGATCTGTCGGTCTTCAAGGAGGAGCAGGCCCTGGCCGACGCGGTGAACGACGGCGCGGTGGCCCTCTTCACCGAGAAATACGGCGAGAAGGTGCGGGTGGTGACCATGGGCGATTTCAGCAAGGAGGTCTGCGGCGGCGTGCACCTGGAGAACACCGGTTCCCTCGGCCTCTTCGTGATCAGCGCCACCGCCTCGGTCGGCAAGGGCATCCGCCGCATCGAGGCCCTGGTCGGCGCGGCCGCCTACCGTTGGCTGAAGGAGCGGAGCGACTACCTGGTTGAACTGGGCCGCCGCCTGAAGATCGAGCCGCTTTCGCTGGCCGCCGAGCTTGACCGGTACGACCGGGAGCGGCAGGAAAGCCGGGTCCGGCTCAACGCCTTCTTCGGGGCCTACCTGGAATCGGAGGTCGGCCGCCTGGAAGCATCGGCCGTTGAGGTCGGCGGCCGGCGCCTGATGGTCTCCGCCCAGCCTCTCTTCACCGCCC
>JAKJFK010000281.1 GCA_022704925.1 candidate division TA06 bacterium
GGTCAGGCTTTCCTTCGGCCGGGTCACCGACGGCCGGGTCGCCTTCAACCGCCGCTTCGTGATGCGCGACGGCCGGGCCGTCTGCCACCCGCCCGACTGCAGCCCGGAGATCCTTCACTCCGAGGGACCGGCTGACCCGGAAGTCAGCCTGGCCGTCTTCACCGATGAAGCCGGCCGGGTCGTTTCGGCCCTGATGCACCACACCTGCCATCCCTGCCACGGTTTTGGCGGGAACGATCTCCTCGCCGGCTGGCCCGGCGCCTGGTGCCGGGAGATGGAGACCCATTTCGGCGCCGGCTGCGTCCCCCTGGTCATCAACGGCTGCTGCGGCAACGTCCACCATCACAACCACCTGGCCCCGGGCTGGAAGGACGACCACCTCTGGATGGGCCGCCTGCTGGCCGAATCCAGCCGGCGGGCCCTGGCCCGGCCGGTTGCCCTTGAACCGGCCCCCTTCGCCTGGAAGCGCCGGGTCCTGCCCATCCCGCGCCGCCGCGTCCCGGCCAAGCTCCTGGCCGAAGCCAGGAAGCTGCTGCGGGAGCACCCGGAACCGCTCTGGAAGGACGAGCAGCATATCCGGGTCGAGTGGGACTGGGTCTACGCGGTCGGCATCGTGGACATCGCCGACGAGCGGCACTCTTTTCCAAATTACCCCTACGAGATCCAGGCCCTGCGCCTCGGCGACCTGGCCCTGCTCTCGCTGATGGGCGAGCCCTTCGTCGAGGCCCAGCTGCGCATCAAGCGCGAATCGCCCTTTCCCTTCACCCAGGTGGCCCACATGTGCAACGGCTACCTGGGCTACGTGCCCACCCGGCGCGCCTTCGCCGGCGGTGGCTACGAGACCCGCATCGGCCGTGTTTCGCGCCTGGAGCCGCGGGCCCTCGAGATGGTCGAGGCCGCCGCCCTCGACCTGCTGCGGGAGCTGCGGTCCGCCTGAGGCGGGGTTGGATTTTGGGACCGGCGGGCGCGGAGACGGCCGGGCGGATCGTAAGTCTTGAGGATTAAAGATGACCTTATTAAACCGTTTTCGCGGCTGCCTGCTCGGGCTGGCCGTTGGCGACGCGGTCGGCACCGCCCTCGAGTTCAAGCCCCGCGGGACGTTCCAGCCGATCGCCGGCCTGGCCGGCGGCGGTCCTTTCAACCTGCGGCCCGGCGAGTGGACCGACGACACCTCGATGGCCCTCTGCCTGGCGGCCAGCCTGGTCGAAAAAGGCGAATTCGACCCGCGCGACCAGATGGAGCGCTACTGCCGGTGGGAAGAAGAGGGATACCTCTCCAGCAACGGCCGCTGTTTCGATATCGGCGCCGCCACCGCCGCGGCCCTGAACCGCTACCGCGCAACCGGGGAAGCGTTCGCGGGGTCCGCGGACCCGAACTCCGCCGGCAACGGTTCGATAATGCGCCTGGCGCCGGTCCCGCTCTTCTTCTTTCCCGACCCCGCGGCGATTGAGAAGTATGCGGTGGCGAGCTCCCGCACCACCCACGGCGCGGCCGAATGTCTTGACGCCTGCCGCTTTCTTGCCTCGGTGATCAGCCGCCTTCTCCAGGGAAAGGGGCGGGAGGAAGCCCTTTTTGGAGAGGCGCCCGCGTTCCGGGGCGCGCCGAAGATCGAGGTCGTCGCCCGCGGCGATTACCGCGATAAGGAGGAAACGGCCATCCGGGGTTCGGGTTACGTGGTCGAGTCCCTCGAGGCGGCCCTCTGGTGTTTTCTCCGGGCCGATTCCTTTGAAGGGGCGGTGCTCCGGGC
>JAKJFK010000282.1 GCA_022704925.1 candidate division TA06 bacterium
GCCCGGCCTCCGGGCTGCCACCGCCACCCTGGACGAGCCCGAGCACGGCCTGACCGAGGCGGTCCTGACCGAAACCGACGTGCTGACCTGGTGGGGCCACACCGCCCACCACCTGGTCGCCGACGAGATCGTGGAGCGGGTGCACCGGCGGGTGCTGGACGGCATGGGCCTGATCTGCCTCCACTCGGCCCACCTCTCGAAGATCTTCCGGCGCGTCCTGGGGACCTCGGGCGCCCTGCGCTGGCGGGACATCGGCGAGAAGCAGCGCTTCTGGAACCTGGAGCCCGGCCACCCGGTCACCGAAGGCCTGGGCGAGTACTTCGAGCTGCCCGCCGAGGAGATGTACGGCGAACGCTTCGACATCCCCACCCCCGACAAGCTGGTCTTCATCTCCTGGTACGCCGGCGGGGACGTCTTCCGAAGCGGCTGCTGCTGGGAACGGGGCCACGGACGGATCTTCTACTTCCAGCCCGGCCATGAACTCTACCCGAGCTTCCACGATCCGAATGTCCTGAAGGTCATCACCAACGCGGTGCGCTGGGCGGCGCCCCGGATCATCCAGTCCGAGAAGTGCCGGCAGGCCAAGGAACCCCTGGAAGAGGTCCCGCCCAAGGTCTGATTTACCCGGTTCCGGAAATCCTCCGCCGCGGGCGGACGGCCGCCCGCTTCCAGGCGGGACCGGTCTCCTTTCAACCAGCCAATCCAGACAGGGAGGAAGACGCATGAGCAAGTCCAGGCCGACGGCCGCGGACGCGGCGAACCAGAAGAAGCTCCTGGAGCAGGCCGAAAAGCTGCTGGCCGAATGGCCGGAGCGGCTGGCCCTGGCGCCGGAGACCAAGCCGCTTTCGACCGCCTGGCTGCCCAAAACTTCCCCCTTCAGCGGCCGGCGCGGGCCGGCCCGCAAGTACGGCGCCTGGTGGGAGTGGAAACAGTCGGAACCCGACCGCCTGCGCGATCTGACCACCGGCCGGCGCCTCCCGGACGCCTTCCCCTACCGCAACGTGGCGGCCATGTACCGCTACCAGGCCTCGATCGGCCGGATGTGGTCCGCCCAGGCGCTGGCCGAGGCCTACCGGGCAACCGGGGACGCGAGGTTCGCCCGGGCCGTCCTCGACCTCATCCGGCGCCTCGGCGAGGTCATGCCCGGTTACCCGGTCACCCGGGAGACCGATGCCAACCCGGAACGCCTGATCACCTACGGCCCGGAGGCGCGGGGGACCTTCTACAACATCAAGGTGAACGTCGGCTGGGTGGACACCCTCACCCTGCAGATCCTGATGCGGGCCTACCGGCTGGTCCGGGACTGCCCGAAGCTGAAGGCCGCCGACCACAAGGCCGTCGCCGGCCTGGCCCGGGAGATCATCGAATTCCAGAGCCTGCCCACCTTTCTCTACCTGCTCGACAAGTTCCACAACTCGCTGACCAACCACCTGGAGGCCTTCATCCTGGCCGCCCAGCTGCTGGGGCCGGATTTCCAGGTCCGCGACACCCAGTCCGGCACGGTCTACTCCGGCCCCGACCTCGCCCAGCTGGCCGTCAACAGTCCCAAGGGCGTCCGGATGTTTATCACCCACGCCTACGACCGCAACGGCATCTACTGGGAGATGAGCGCCTCCTACACCGGCTATACCTTCAACTTCTTCGAACACATCCTCACCGCCCTGACCGGCTACAGCGACCCGCCCGGATACCGGCCGGGGCCGGGCGTGCGCGATTTCTACCAGCCCCTGCGCGATTTCA
>JAKJFK010000283.1 GCA_022704925.1 candidate division TA06 bacterium
GGGTCGGCCTCCGGGCCGGCCGCGCAGCCGATGACGGCCGTCCGCCGACAATCCGCCAGCCGGATCGCGGCGCCCGGCGCCGGGGAGAACCGGCCGGCCAGCTCGCAGCCGGTCAGCCGGATCCGATCCAGGTTGCGGCCGTAAATGAGATGATCCCAGCGCCCCTCGCCGCGGCCCGGACGAAAACGGAGACGGTCAACGGCCAGGTCCTCGACGTCCCAAAAGACCAGGCCGACCGGCAGTCCGCCGGCCGCCAGGCCGGACTCCGCTTCCCGTCTCAATTCGAACTCGGCCAGGGAGAGGGGCGGCGTCTCCCGGCCGCCGTCCAGCGTATAAATAATATTCTCCAGGGTCAGACCCCGGATCGGGTTCCCGGACCGGCCGCCGAAGTAACTGGCCCGGCTGGCCCGGGCGCTGATGTTGCTCAAAACCAGGTCCTCGACCGGCGCCTGCCCCCGCCGGCCGGTGGTAAACATGAATGGCATCTCCGCCTCGATCACCAGGTCGGAGAAACGCAGGCCGCGGATGGCGGCCCCGGGCGGTTCGAAATCGCCGTAGCAGGAAAAGAGGTTGAGCCCGGTCCGGCTGTGCTGGATGACCAGTCCCGAGATGAGGCAATTGCGGATTTCGCCGGCGCCGACGCCCACCCGGACCGCGTTGCAGGGCGAACTCAAGACGCAGTTGCGCACCACGACATTCTCGCAGGCCAGGGCGTGGGCGCCGAGCGGCCGGGCGTGCGCCCGGATGGTCAGGCAGTCGTCGCCGGAGTCGACCAGGCAGTCGGAGACCAGGATGTTCCGGCAGCAGTCGATGTCGATCCCGTCGCCGTTGGGTGTCTCCGGCGGGTTTTCGATCCGGAGGCGGTTGACCCGGACATCCCGGCAGCCGTGGAAAAAGAGAGTCCAATAAGGCGCGTTGAGCAGGGAAACGCCCTCCACCCGGATCCGGTCGGAACGGCAGAAGTAGATCAGCTGGCCGGGCCGCCAGGCGAAGGCCTTCCGATCCCACTTGGGACCGGATAACGGCAGGAAGGCGCGGCTGTTGCCGTCGATGCTCCCGAAACCGGTGATCGCCGCGTCCTCCACCTGGTAGCCGATGATGAGGTGGGCGTCGCTGACGTTCTCGAAACCGAAGGCGTCGGATTCGGCCACCCCGGATGGATCCTGATAATCCTCCCGGCGCGGGCTGGCCAGCAGGGTGCAGCCGGCCTCCAGGTGCAGGTTGACCCGGCTCTTCAACCGGAGCGTCCCGGTGACGAAGGTCCCGGCCGGGCAGTAGACGGTGCCGCCGCCGGCCTGGTGGGCCGACTCGATCGCCCGCTGGATGGGCCCGGTATTCAGGTGCTCCGGGCCAGGCCGGGCGCCGTAGCTCCGGATGTCAAAAACCTCACCCGCCTGACCGTCCGTCATGCTCCCCCTTCGCCTTTGAAACTCCTAAAACTAAAACCTTACTGGAACTTCAAGGTCCCGAACCGTTCCGGCCGGTGATTATTCAGAAAGACCGGCGCCCACTGAACAACCCGGTAGGTCTGGGAGCGGCGGGGCAGGTTCCGGGCCACCTCCAGCTTCAGGACGGCACCGGCGGCCGGCGGCTGGATACCCAGGGCGCTCCAGGGAATGGCGGCCTCCAGCGTCCAGGCCTTCTCCTCCCGGCCGGCCGCGGCCTTCCAGGCCTGGGGCAGCTCACCGGTCTTGCGGCCGGCCTCGCGCAGGTTGGCCGCCTGGTTGCCGGCGGCGTC
>JAKJFK010000284.1 GCA_022704925.1 candidate division TA06 bacterium
ATCCATCAAACTGGCCACCGCCTATGAATTGAACGGGGAACGGCTCGACCGACCCCCGCTCAATTTCCAGGATTTTTCAAACATCAAGCCGGTTTACGAGGAGATGGCGGGCTGGCAAACGGATCTTTCCGGCGTCCGGGAGTGGAAGCAGCTGCCCGTCAATGCCCGGCGGTACCTGGATCGAATCGAGGAACTCTGCCAGGTACCGATCGGCGCCATCTCCTTCGGACCCGACCGGGCGGAAACGCTTTCCCGCTCCTGACACTCACGTCATCGACGAAACGGCCTTCCCCTTCATGAACGTGCTGGAACGATTCAGCCTCGAAAACCGGGTGGCCCTGGTCACCGGCGGCAGCCGCGGCCTGGGATTGGAAATGGCCCAGGCCCTGGCCGAAGCCGGCGCCCGGGTCTGGCTTTTCAGCAGGAATTCCCAGGCGCTTTCGGCGGCCGCCGCCCGGATTGAATCGGCCACCGGAAGACCGGTCGGTTTCACCGCCGGCGACGTCACCCGGGCAAAGGACCTGGAGGCGGCGCTTCAGCCTTTGCTTAATACCTGCGGCCGCCTTGATATCCTGATCAACAGCGCCGGCATCAACATCCGCAACCCGATTGAAAAGTTCACCGAGGAGGATTTCCGCCGGGTACTGGACGTCAACCTGCTGGGAACCTGGCTCGCCTGTCGCAGCGTCGGACCGCATCTGATACGTCAGCGTTATGGACGGGTGATCAATCTGGGTTCGATGTTCTCAACCGTGGCCATGCCGGAGCGAACCGCTTACTGCGCCAGCAAGGGGGGCGTCCTGCAACTCACCCGGACCCTCGCCCTGGAATGGGCCCCTTACGGTATCAACGTCAACTGCATCTGCCCCGGACCCTTCGAAACCGAAATCAACGAGGCCATCTTCAAGGAGGCCGGGGTGCGCCGCCAGTTCCTCGACAACATCCCGCTGGGACGCTTCGGCAAACCCGAAGAACTTGGTCCGCTGGCGGTACTCCTGGCCGGAGATGCCTGCTCTTTCATGACCGGCGCCGCCCTGCCGGTTGACGGCGGCTGGACCAGCCGCTGACCTTCCACCCGGTTATTCCAACCCCGGCCCGGTATGGTAAAATATACCGGTGCGGTAATACTTCCAACCCAAGAATTCCGGGCCGCTAGCTCATCCGGTAGAGCACCGCCCTTTTAAGGCGGGTGTGGCAGGTTCGAGTCCTGCGCGGCCTACTTTTAAACCTTCCTGAATAAGCGCAGGACTCGATGGGAGCCGTGAAGTAGAGCGCTTCGACCGAGCTCAGCGCACACTTCACGGCCATGAAGCGTGCTTCGCTCTGCTTCATGGCGCCATTGTTTCTGAATCCATCTTCAGACGAATCCGGTAAAGGTGTCCGGCGGCGCAGCGCCCGAGCCGAGTCCGGACCCTCGGCGCCCAGAAACAAACACACACAAACCTGGATTCCCGCCTACTACACGCGGGAATGACGGCGGAAAAACACGGCTTTTAATCACCCCCCTCGCCATCCTTGTCTTTGCTTTTCGTCTGTTCCCCTTAAGCGGCGGACTTCGGTGAGCGCCGTCACGGAGTTGCTTTTTTGTCTTTCCCTTGAAGCCAAGGGTCCGGAACGAGATGAGTCGCGGAGCCGCGGCCTCGGGAAAGAAGCTTAAAAGCGCAGCGCTCCGGCATATCATCCTCCCGCGGCTCCTGTCTGAGCCAGGCCGCGACGGCCGCCTTCCGGCC
>JAKJFK010000068.1 GCA_022704925.1 candidate division TA06 bacterium
GGGAACTCACCCGCCTGGTGGACGGCTACCTGAAGGCGGCCGACCCGGCCCAAATGCCGGCGCCGGTCCTGGCCCTGCTGGTGCCCCACGCCGGCTATCCCTACTCGGGGCCGACGGCCGCCTTCGGCTACAAGCTGCTGTCCGGCCGCAAGCTGGACACGGTGATCCTGCTCGGCAACAGCCACCGTTACCCACTCCGGAAGGGAGCCGTTTACCTGGAGGGGGAGTTCCTCACCCCGCTGGGCAACTTCGCGGTGAACACCCGACTGGCCCAGAAGCTGGTGGCCGCCTCGCCTTACCTGCAGGCCGATTCGGAACCGCACCGGCTCGAGCATTCCCTGGAGGTCCAGCTGCCCTTCCTGGAACGCACGGCCGGCCGTTGCCGGATCGTGCCCATCCTCATGGGCGAGGCCTCCCTGGAGGCCTGCCGGCAGATCGGCGAAACCCTGGCGGCCGCGCTGAGGGAACTGAACCTGGCCGAGAAAACGGTGATCATTGCCTCCTCGGATCTCTCCCACTATCCGCCGGCGGCCGAAGCCCGGCGGCTTGACCAGGCCTTCCTCGCGGAGCTGGCCGAAATGGATCCGGAGAAGCTGGCGGCCCGGGTGGCCCGGCTGGAGAAGGAACCGGTCCCTGACCTGGCCTGCGTGATCTGCAGCCAGCAGGCGCTTTACACCGCCATTTACGCGGCCCGGGCGCTGGGCGCCAACCAGGCCAGGGTGCTTAACTACACCAATTCCGGGGAACGGACCGGGGAACGCGGCCGGTCGGTCGGGTACGCGGCCGCGGCCTTCTACCGAGCGGCCGGTGCGGCGCAAACAAAAACGGCCGCGCCGAAGGCGGATCCGGCGCCGGAACCCGGCTTCAGCCTCGACGCTGATGACCGGAAGACGCTCCTGGCGCTGGCCCGGCAGTCCATTGAGAATGTGCTCCAGAACGGCCGGCTGCTGGAGTACCGGACCAACGATCCGGAGCTGATCCGGCCGGCCGCGGTCTTCGTCACCCTGACCAGTGCCGGCCGGCTGCGCGGCTGCATCGGCACGACCGCCGCCGAGGAGCCGCTGGCCCGGGCGGTCATCCGGCTGGCGGCGGCGGCCGCCTTTCAGGATCCGCGCTTCAACCCGGTCCGGGCCGCCGAATTGCCGGGACTCAAGATTGAAATCTCGGTCCTCTCACCCTTGCGCCGAGCCGCTTCCTTCAAGGAAATCAAGCCCGGCCTCCACGGGGTGACGGTACGCCGGGACGGCCGCACCGGCCTCTTCCTGCCCCAGGTCTGGGAGCAAATCCCGGACCGGGCTGAATTCCTGACCGAACTCTGCCGGCAGAAGACCGGCCTGAACCCGGAGGCCTGGAAGGAGCCGGAAACGGAACTGCTGGTCTTCACCGTCTTCTCCTTCCAGGAATGAGTTCCGATGCTCCGGGCGATCGGGGAGGGCCTGGGACTGGGGCTGGCCAATAACCTTTACTGCCTGGGCGCCTGCGGGGCGGTCTTTCTTCCCTGCCTGGCGGCCTCCGGCCGGCCGCTCCGGGAACCGGTTCTGGAACTGCTGGCCGGCCGGCTGCTGGCCTATCTCTTCTTCGGCCTGGCGGTCGGCAATATCAACCTCTATTTCGAGGGGCGCCTGAATCCGTACTTCCTGGCCCCGCTGTTGATCCTGCTCTCCCTCTGGCTGATCGGCTACGCACTGGGCTGCTTCAGGCCGTCCGGGCGACTCTGCCGAGCGGCGGCCGGCCCGGCCGGCCGCTTCCTGCCGCTTGGGGCCGGTTTCGTGCTGGGCATCAGCCCCTGCCCGCCCTTCCTGCTCGGCCTCAGCCGTTCACTGGCCGGCGGCCGCTTCCTGGATCCGATTCTTTTCTTCCTCGGCTTCTACCTGGGCTCCAGTCTCTGGCTGCTGCTCCTGCTGGCCGGCGGCCGCCTAAAGGCCGGCCGGATTTTTCAGCGGATCGGACAGGCGGCCGCGCTGGCCGCCGGGATCTGGTACCTGGGACAGGGAATCCGGATGCTGCTTTAAAAGAGTCCGGCGGCCAGGTAATCGGCCAGCAGTTTCAGACCGGCCGGATCGGGAAAATTGCCATAGACCCGGGGCGCGGTCCGGAAGAAACGCGGCCAGTCATCCAAGCCGGTGTAGAAGAGGTGGGCATCCACGAAGCCGGCGCCATGGCGGCCGGCCGCCTCGGCGGCGGCCCCGGCGTAAGGTTGGAAGAGAGCGGCGAAGGGGGCCGCCGGCAGGGGTGAAACCAGCGCCAGGCGGCGGACGCGTCCCTTGAGCGCCCAGATCTGAATCTCCATGGAACGGCGCCACTCCTGGACCGGACTCCGACGTCGGAGCGACGGAAGCGAGGGGAAGAGCAGGGCCAGGTCATAGCCGGGGCGCGGCCGGTCGTGCAGCAGGCGCAGGGAATCGGTGAGCAGGTGATAACCCTCGGTATCCGTCCCCGGCTCCTCATGGATCGCAGCCCGGACGCCGCGGCGGGCCAGCGACTCCTTCAAGAGCGACGCCAGGCCGGGCGGCCCATCCCCGAAGATCCCGATCGAGATTTCCCGGCCGGTGTCCAGCGCGGTGCCGTTCTCCAGACGGAATTCCGGCACCTCCAGCACCAGCCTTTCCCCCCGGGAACCCGACAGGTAAGGACCGGCGGCGGCGATGTCCGTCAGCCCCTCACCCAGGGGCTGCACCCGGAAGGAACGCCGGTCAAGCTCCAGGTCGCCGGCCAGGAGCCGGTAATCGCGCACCTCCGGCTGGCCGGAGGTCTTGATGGTGAAATCGGCGATCCGGCTGTTATCCTTGCCGGGCAAAACCCAGAGCGAGCGGCTTTCGCGGCCGTCGGTCACCGTCAACGGAAGCGGTACCGGGGTAAGGTTGGTGACCAGGAAATTCAGGTAGAGTGTCTCGCCGGTGTTGATCAGCGACTGGTGCGACAGCTCCCGGAAGAGAAACTTCAGCTCCTGGGCCGCCGCGGTCGGAAACTGGACTGTATCGGTCCAGGTATCGGAAGCCATCGCCTTGCGGCCGGCCGGACCGGTGACCGTCAGGCGCACCGGCAACCCGGATTTCCCTTCCGATCGAAACCAGAACTCGGACTCGCTCGATTTCTTCTCTTCAAAACGCCACTCCCAACCAGTGGCCCCGCCGGAAGAACGTCCGTCCAGATTGACCAGGAAGAAGCGCTGGTTCTGGAAAAGAAGCGGCCCGATCACGCGGGAGGTGAAGTAAGCGCTCACCTTACGGTCCCGCTCCTCGAAGAGGCCCGGCCGGACCACGGCCTCCGGCTGGAACAGGCAGGTGCGGTCCCACCAGGCCCGGCCGCCCTGGTTATAGAAGGCGAGCGTGGTGATATCCCCTTCCCGGCCGCACTCCGTGAGGTCGATCTTGAGCGGCTGCCAGCGGCCGGCCGCCGGCAGGTCACCCAGGCGCACCTTCTTCAATTCCTTCCACTGCATCCGGTCCGGTCCCCAGGAGAAGGCGATCCGCCGGTTGCGCACGGTCACTTCGACCATGATCTCCTCAGGCGGCCGGGCCGGATCAAGATAGACGTACTGGGTCAGGTAATCACCGGCCCGGTAATGGACGTTGGGATTCAACCAGGCGGAATGGAAGGTACCGGACCCCTCCGGCTGGGTGTGGCTCAGCACCCCCGAAAGGCGCGGCGACTCGGTCCAGAGCCAGATGCCGGAGGTCCGGATGTCCGGGTAAAGGTAATCTTCCAGGATGACCTGGCCCGTATCCCCGGGGACCAGGTCAAGGCCGGAATCGACCGCCGTCCGGCCGTCGTAAAGAATCCGGTACCGGCCGGCGCTCCGGCTCCGGAAGATAACCCGGGCCTCGTTTCGCCGCCGATCGAAATAAAGAAGCCGGAACGGCACCGGCCGGCCGGACTCGTCGGTGACCAGCAGGCAGCCGGCCTCGGTCTTCAATTCGCCGCGGACCGGAAAGGTCACCGAAACGACCGGCTGGAGCTTCTGAAGTTCGCGCTCGGCCACCTCGACGGTCAGGCTTTTGCGGAAGGAAGGGGACCAATCGGCCCGGGCCGTTCCGGCCAGAAGCAGCAAAAGAGGCAGAAACCAGAATTTTATTTTCATGACTGAACCCGTTTGACTTTTACGGCCAGGTCTCCCTGGAAAACCGGGAGCACCAGCGGCAGCAGGCCGTCGGAAGCGACCGTGCCCTCGGAGAACTGCCGGAGCTCGCCCTTGAGGGTGTCCCAGTACTCGACCCGGTAACGGCCGGCCTGGAGGGCCCGGACCTCGACCCCCACGCCCTCGAAGCGTTCCGGGTTGGGAGTGCCGCGCTTGCCGTTGTACTTCTGCCCGTCGTAAACCCAGAGGAAGGCCCGGTCTTCCGACTGCATGCCAACGACACCCAGAGTCAGGCTGCTCCCGGTCGGCAGCCGGAGCGAGGCGTCGCTGACCTGGAGATGCTGGCCGCGGCGATCCTCGCCCTTCCAGAAACGGGCCAGGGCCTGGTAATGGGTGTAGAGGCCGAAATTGTGGATAAACGGCCACTCCCAGAAGAGGGCCGTCCCGAACATGGGCAGGACCGACGAGGTCCAGATGCCGGCGTGAAGGTTGTCCTCAAGGGCGGTCCGGTTGCCGCCCACCCCGTATTCGTTAAGCATGACCGGCTTGGCAAACTGGACGCGCTTGAGGAAAAAGTCCTTCATGGCATCGACGACGGTCCCGCTGTAAGCGTTGCCGACGATACTCTCGATCTCCGGAATGACCCAGACCAGGGGATCGGCATTCTGGCGGCAGTAATGGGTGGTGACCAGGTGGTCCCAGGGATCGATCTCCCTCAGGTAGGGCACGACCGCCTGGTGCCAACCCTTGACCCGGGCCGAATCGTAATAGCCGGTGAGATCCACCTCGTTCCAGAGTTCCCAGAAGGCGATGCTGGTCGAACTTCCCCAGCGGGCCACGAGATACCGGAGCCGGCGCTTGAAGTACTCCCGGGCGAGCGGATCGGTGAAGAATTCCTCGGGTGATTTCAGAAAACCACCGTTGACCACGTTGTGCGGGTTGTCCCACCACTCCCGGTCGGAACCGGCGCTGTACTGGCCGTGGTTGATCAGGGTCAGGATGGCGTAAATGCCGGTCTCCTCGGCCCGCTCAAGCACCAGGTCCTGGCGCCAGGCGTTCTCCAGGCTGTAGCGCCCCAGCCCGTCGTAATGCGGGGCGTAGGCGGGCGTCCATTCCAGGCCGGCCCACCAGGCCGACATCCAGAGGCGGACGTAATTTTCGTCGTGGCGGGCCATCTCCCGGAAGTAATCGTCATAGAGGAAGGTGCCCCAGCCCTTGGTCTGCTTGAACTCGTACCGGTAGGCCTCACGCTGGTCGTCCGGAGAGCGCAGGGTGTGGCCTATCGGGTAGAAGAACTCGCCGTTATCCAGGGCCAGCCAGCGCGGGTCCTGCTTGTCCCAGCGCAGGAAGCCGGGCCGGTTCGACGGGGTGACCTCGAACTCCCCGCCCGGGAACTCCTGGCTGCGGCCGGCGGTTTTAAGGGTGATCCGATAGGTGTAGCGGCCGGTCTCCTGCGGGGTGAAACGGAGGCGCCACTCGGTCTTTCCGTAAGGGGCCAGCCGTTCGCCCTCCTCCTGGTCGAGGTGGCGCACGAAATCCTGGTAGATGAAAGCCGGCACGCTTACCTGGCGTCCGGAGGGCGCGCTGAAAACGCCCTGGATGTCAACCTCGGCCGGATCAAACGGGTTGTCGAAGAAGAGCGGGATCTCGAAGGCCGTCTCGAAGCGGGCGTAAAGTTCCAGGCGCCTGGTGTTTTCCCGGAAGTTATAGAGGCAGAGCTCCGCCGGCGCGGCGGCGGTTTCCGGCTCAATCCCGGAAAGGATGACCCGGCCCGTCCCGGCGGCCGGCCAGTAGAACTTGAAGCCGATCTCCTGGAGCTGGCGTCGCAGGATGGCATCCCAGCTCTTGAGGTGGGCATAACCCTGCCAGTCAACGCTTTCGCTGGAAAGATCGAGGGTGATCCGCCGCGACTGGCCGGCGGCCAGACTGAAAAGCGAGGACTGGAACCAGTTCCAGTCGCGGTCCTTCAGGTAACAGATAAAGGTGACCGGACCGGGGGCCTTTGCCGGCACGCTCACGGTGAAGGAGAGACGGCCGAAGCTGCCCCAATCGAGAGTGCGCACCTGGCGGATCCAGGCCTCCCGGCCGGAATCAAGCCTTACCTCAACGCCGGCCGACCCGGCGCCGGAAGGATCGGGCGCGGAAACCGCCAGCGCGGCGCCGGGGCCAACGGTCTCCCAGTCGCCGAGGCCGGATTCGGCCCGGGCCAGCCCCGGGAACAATGGCAGCAACAGACAGGCTAACTTAGCGAGGTTCCAGTTTCTCTTCCAGTTCATAGACGGTTTCGGAATGAATCAGGCCGCGCCGGAAAACGATATCCCGGCCGCTTTCCAGGCGGTACCCGGTACCGGAGGGAAGCCGGAAATCCAGGTCCCGGCCGCGCGTCCCCGGAGTCCGGGTCTCTGACTCGTAACGCCCCACCAGCAGGCGGGGATAATAAAAATCGGGGTTGCCGGCGCGACGCCCCTCCAGTTTTAACCGAAAGACGTTCGGGACTGACTCGTAGACCAGCCGGTCGCCCTCGCTGACATCGGGTTGGGGCGTGATGTTCTGAAGCCGGCCGACCCGGCGGTTCCATTCCAGCGTAACCCGCCAGCCCGGACCGGGAACCCGGACCTCGATCTCGACCAGCATGGTGTCGGTTCCCACCCGGCTGTAAGAACGCCTGGCCTCCACCGCCGGCACCGGGACCTCCTGCCAGGGAAAGAGCAGGCGGTAGACCGCCGCCGGTTCGCGCCAGCGGTGCGGACCGGCCGCGGCCTGGCCCGGCCAGTGGCCGGTGAAATTTTCTCCCTCGGTGCGGATGATGGCGTACGGTTCGGCCAGGACCGGACGTTTCGAAGCCGTGAAGTCGAGACCGAACTGGCACTCGCCGGTCCCGGCGGCGAAGGGATATACCTGCAATTCCTCCACCTGCTGAAAGATCAGCGGACTTCCCTTTTCGAGCGAAACGGAGTTGGTGAAGTACGAGCGGCGGCTGGCCGACTCCAGGAAGAGAACGATCAGTCCGGTGTCGGGCAACGGTTCCTGGCCGGGGATCACCTCCCGGTAATCCTTGACAAGGTTATAGACCTGATTTCGAATCTCGTCCCGGCTGGTCCGCTCCCTGACCCTGGTAAGCCAGGCCAGCCCCTGATCAACCAACCCGGCCATCAGGTAATACTGCCCCAGTTTCACCTGGTACCGTTCTTCGGGCGCCGGCTGCTTGTCCAGGAAGTCCTTCAGCAATCCAGCGGCCCGGGCCGGATCGCCGGCCAGGGCCACGGCCTCAACCAGCTGGGGAATCGAGTTCCGGTCGTTGTAGCGTTCGACCAGTTCGCGGTAGAGGTCGCCGGCCGTCCGGTAGTCGCCGTCGTCAAGGCGCATCCGGGCCTCCCGGCGAAGCAGGTCGGCCACCACCGGCCCGTCCGGGCAAGCCTGGCGTATCCGGGCGTAAAGATCGGCCCGGAGGCGACGGTCATCCCGCTGACCGCCCGGCCGCCGCCCCCATTCCCACCAGAGCTCGTCCACCACCCGCCGGGCGAACTTCTGAACCTCCGGGTTCCCGGGATGGGCCGCAAGTATATCGTTGATCAAGCGAGTGACCGCTTCCCGGCCGGCATTCTCCCGACCGGGCGCCTGCCGATAAAAACGCTGCAGGTTGTTGACCGACCAGGAGGCCAGGTTTCCGGTCGGGTAACGCTTCAGGTAGGCATAAAGCATCCCTTCCTTACCGGTATCCGGGACCAGGTCGTCGGAGACCAGGCTCCGGACCAGGTATCCGACCAGTTCGCCCTTCTGGTTAAACCGGCTGTCAACCCCGACCGCCTCTTCGAAGGCCGCGGCGGCCCGGCCGCTGATCGCCAGGCGCGCTATCTTCAAGGCCTCCGATCCGTCCGGATCGTCCGCCAGCTCCTTCGCGGCGGCCTCCCAGTCGCCGGTCGAAACCAGGATCCCGGCCAGCCCGACAATCGTGTTGAAACGGTACGACCAGTCCTTATCGGCCAGCCGGATGGCCAGCAGGTAGGCCTTACGGGCTTCGGGTAAACGGGCCAGTGCCCGGTAACAGCGAGCGATCCGGTCCCAGAGAAAACGCTTGTTGCCCCCCAGCTGTTCAGCCGCCAGGAAGTGTTCCAGGGCAACCTGGTAAAGTTTCGTCGAGAAGGCCTTCTCGCCCAATTCCCGCCGGGCGCTGGATTCGTTGCCGGCGGCGAAATCGAGTGAGTACTGGATGTTGCGGTCTCCCGGCGGCACCCGGTTGCGGAAGAGATGGCTGACCCGGATCACCTCCTCGGGCAGCTTCTTGTCGCGGTAGAACGAGACGAGGTTGCGATAGGTTTCATTGAACCGGGGAAACGGGGCCACCGGTCCCTTTTCAAGGTAGAATTCAAGGTGGGGCCGGGCCGTTTCGGCCTGCTTCT
>JAKJFK010000285.1 GCA_022704925.1 candidate division TA06 bacterium
GGCGAGGATGCCGCCACCGCCGCCATCAAGGCCAAGGAGCTGCTCGGCCTTAATTGACGGGCAAGGTTTGGACCTGTCAAATATCGGTTTGATCGCGGGCGCTTACCTGCTGGGGGCGATACCCTTCGGGTACCTGGCCGGCCGGCTGGCCGGAGTCGATGTCCGGAAAGCGGGCAGCGGCAACATCGGCGCCACCAATGTCCTGCGTACCGTCGGCCGCGGTCCGGCGGCCGCCACCCTCCTCTTGGATATCCTCAAGGGTTTCCTGCCCGTCTGGCTGGCCCGGCGCCCCTGGGCGTTGCCACCGGCCTGGGTTGCGGCGATCGCCCTGGCGGTGGTGGCCGGCCACGTCTTCTCCCCCTTTCTGAAGTTCCGCGGGGGCAAGGGTGTGGCCACCGCGGTCGGAGTCCTGCTCGGCATCTCGCCGCCGGCGGCGCTGGCCGCCGTGGCCGTCTTCGGATTGGTCTTCGGCCTCGGCCGGATTGTTTCACTCGCCTCCCTGGCCGCCGCCGTCCTGCTCCCGTTCCTGCTCGGACTCCTGGCTCCCGAACCCGCCTACGCGATTTTCGGCGGCCTGGTCGGAGCGCTGGTGGTCCTGCGCCACCGGGCCAACCTCGATCGCCTGCTTTCCAGATCGGAACCCCGTACCCAATGGAAAAAATAGCCGTCGTGGGCGCCGGCGCCTGGGGGACCACCCTGGCGCTGCTGCTGGCCGGGCCGGACCGGTCGGTCCTGCTCTGGGAAAAGTTTCCCGATTATGCCCGTCAGCTGGCCGGGGAGCGAGAGAACGTCAAGTTCCTGCCCGGCTTCGAACTGCCGGAGAACCTGGACGTGACCGACGATCTGGCCTTGGCCGCGTCGGCCCCGGCGGTGGTGCTGGTCACTCCGTCCTTCGCCTGCCGGGAGACGGCCGGCCGGCTGGCCGCCGCCGGCTGCCGGGGTCCGGTCCTGGTGGCCACCAAGGGCCTGGAGGCGGGCAGCGGCCTGCGTATGAGCCAGGTGGTCGCCGAGGCGATGCCGGGTGTGGCCTGGTCGGTTCTCTCCGGCCCGACCATTGCTCGCGAAGTAGCGGCCGGTCGGCCGACCGCCGCGGTCTGTGCCGGACCGGACGAAAAGCTGAATTTTTTCTTCCAGGATCTCTTCAGTACCGGCCATTTCCGGCTCTACACCAGCGCCGATGCCGCCGGCGTCGAGTTCGGCGGCGCCCTCAAGAACCCGCTGGCGATCGCCGCCGGGATCGTCGAGGGGCTGGGCCTGGGTGACAACGCCAAGGCCACGCTGCTCTGCCGGGGACTGGCCGAGATGGCCCGGCTCGGAACGGCCCTGGGCGGCCAGGAACGCACCTTCTTCGGCCTTTCGGGGCTGGGTGACCTGATCACCACCGCCTGCAGCCCCCAGTCCCGCAACCACCGTTTCGGGGTGGCCATCGGCGGCGGCCAGCCGGCCGGGGATTACCTGAAGGGACAGGAGTCGGTGGTTGAAGGATACCACAGCGCCCGGCCGGCCCTTAAGCTGGCCGCCGGGGCGGGCGTGGAGATGCCCATCATCAGCCAGGTGGCGTCGGTCCTCTTCGAAGGCAAACCGCCGGCGGCGGCGGTCCGCGAGCTGATGGGGCGGCCGCTCAAGGCCGAGTGAGGGAGCTGATGGCGGAGCAGGCGGAACGGGGCGGGGAGAAGCTCTACTACCGGATCGGCGAGGTCAGCCGGCGGATCGGGGTG
>JAKJFK010000069.1 GCA_022704925.1 candidate division TA06 bacterium
GCGGTGAAAGAGGTCGAAATCGCGGGTGAGGATGCCCAGATAGAGGTCCTCCTTGGTTCGAAAGTAAAGGTAAAGGGTCCCCTTGGCGCAGCCGGCCGCCCGGGCGATATCATCCATCAGCACCCGGTCGAAGCGGCGGCAAAGGAAGAGCCGCTTGGCCGCTTTCAGGATGGCGCCGCTTTTCCCCGGCCCGGGCGCAGGTTTTTTCAAATTCAATCTTTTTTTAATCATCTAAACGCCATTATTGAAAAAAACGTTCCATGACTGACTGGCCGGTCAGTTGACAGTCCGCTGGAGATGATGATATAATATCCACCAAAATTTTGTCAATAATCCCGCGGCCGCCCGCCGGTCTCCTTTCAGCCGGCGCCGCGGCGGCCGGTGCGGCCCCCTTGTTACTTTAACGCTCAGGAGAGATTCGAGGAGTCCGAAGATGCGCATCAGAAGTCTGGTTTGCGTTTTGGGCGGTTTGACTCTTTTTTTGCTGTCGCAGGGAGTTCCGGCCGGGGCCGAGACCCTGACCCTGGAGAAGGCGGTCGCCGAAGCCCGGAGCAAAAGCCTGCTGCTCCAGCAGGCCCAGGCCGGTCTTGCCTCCGCTTCTTACGCGGCGGCCGAACAGAAGACCTACCTTTATCCTTCCTTCAATCTCTCCGGTAATTACGGGTACTGGGAAGGCATGTCCAGCACCGCCGGCAGCAGCAACGGGCAGGATTATGCCTCCATTTCCTTCAGCGCCTCCCAGCCGATCTATAACGGCGGCCGGCTCAAGGCCGCCTACCAGTCGGCCCTCCTCAATGTCGGCCTGGCGCGCCACCTTTATGATCAGGCCGGGCTGGACCTGGCCCTCCAGGTCCGTAATTCATATTACGCCATCCTGCGTTTGAAGAAGACCGTTTCCGTGGCCGAGGAACTGGTTTCCAACCGGCAGCGGCATCTGGCCGAAGTGGAGAAGAAGGTTCAGATCGGCGTTCTGCCCAAGGTGGAGAAGCTGAAGGCCGAGGTGGAATTGGCCCACAGCCGGGATTCGCTCACCTCGGTCCGCAACAACCTGGCCCTGGCCTACAGTTCGCTGAACCGTTTGCTCGAGCGTCCGCTGGAGGGGATGCTGGAACTGGCCGAGGTGGACACCACCGCCCGTCCCAGCTGGGCCGGCGTCGCCCCGGATTCTCTTTACGAGGAGGCCCTGAGACAACGGCCGGAGATCCGCTACGGCGAACTTCAACTGGCCCGGAGCCGCCAGAATGAGATTTCAGCCCGCAGCGGTTACCATCCCGAACTGGCGCTCACCGTGAGCCAGGGGGAATACCAGGCCGACGCCTTCCGCGGTTCCTGGCAGGACAGCAGCCAGCTGATGCTGCTCCTCTCCTGGAACGTCTGGAATTTCGGCCAGGTCAGGAACCGGCTGGCCGCGAGCCGGAGCGAAACCTCCCGGGTCGCGCTGGCCCTGGATGATCAGGTCCGGATGGTGCGGCTGGAAGTAAAGAACGCCTGGCTGTCGCTCGAGTCGTCGCTCGACCGGATCGACACCGCCGGCCAGGCGGTCGGCCAGGCCGAGGAGGTTCTGCGGATGCAGGGTATCCGTTTCCAGGAGGGTCTGGCCACCAACACCGAGGTCCTGGACGCCGAGTTCGCCCTGGCCCAGGCCCGGACCAACTACTATAACGCCGTTTACGATTTCCTCCAGGCCGAGGCCTATCTCAGACGCAGCCTGGGGCGGGAATAACCGGCCGTTCCGCCCCGTCAACTTTCCGGGAGACACGATGAAACGCCGAAATATCCTGCTTCTTTTCCTGATCCTGATCGTCGGCCTGATCGGCTGGCGGGTGCAGCAGCGGTTGAGCGTCAAGCCGCCGGCCCGCGAAGCCGAGAGCCTGAACGTGACCATCCAGTTGGTTGAACGGCGGGACCTCCGGGAGGAATTATCCTTTTCCGGTACACTGGAGGCCGCGCGGGCCGTGCCGATCCTGGCCCGGGTGACCGGAAAACTTGAGGAGGTCTTATTTCAGGAGGGGGATGCGGTGAAGCCGGGGCAGATCCTGGCCCGGATCGAGACCCGCGATTACCAGCTGCGCCTGCTGGAGGCCCGGGCGGCCCGGCTGGCGGCCGCCGCCGAGCGGGAGAATGCCGAAAAAAACTTCGGCCGCATGGAAAGCCTCTTCCGGGAAGAGGTGATCACCGCCCAGGAGATGGATAATGCCCGGGCCCGCCGCGATGCGGCCGCGGCCGCGGTCGAGCGGCTTGACATCCAGATCAGGATGATTCAGGAACAACTGGCCGATTGCCTGATAACCGCTCCCTTCGGCGGTTTCGTGAGCCGGCGCTTCTTCGATCCGGGGGTATTCATAGGCGCGGCCAGCGGCCCGATCCTGGAGCTGGTCGACCTGACCGAACTCAAGGTCAAGCTGCCGGTGGGCGAGAATGACCTGGCCCGGCTCCGGCTTGGCCAGTCGGTCAAGATCAGCGTCGACGCCTTCCCGGATCTTTCGATTTCCGGCCGCGTCACCCGGCTCAGCCCGGTGCTGGATCCGGTTACCCGGACCGCCGGGTGCGAGATCGTAATTCCCAATCCTGGCGGCCGATTCAAGGCCGGGATGTTCGTTCGGGCCGAGGTGCTGGTCGGTTCCCACCAGGGGGTGCTGACCATTTCCCAGGAGGCGCTCAGCCTCCAGGGCGACAACCCGAGCGTGTATGTCGTCAAGGATGGAACCGCCAGCCTGCGCCAGGTGAAACTCGGATTCCAATCCGGGCCCCTCTTCGAGGTGACCGGCGGCCTGGCCGAAGGTGAGAAAGTGGTGGTCAGCGGCTTCGGTTCGCTCTACGACGGAGCCAAAGTGGAGATATCGGAATGAACCTTCCGGAACTTGGCGTCAAGCGGCCGGTCCTGACCTCCATGCTCTTCCTGGCCCTGCTCATCCTGGGCCTGGTCTCCCTGGGCCGCCTGGGCATGGACCTGCTTCCGGACATTGAGATTCCGTCGATTGCGGTGGTTACCACTTACCAGGGCGCCGGCCCCCAGGAGGTGGAGACCCAGATCACCCGTCCGATCGAAAAGGTGATGGCCACCGTGAGCGGCCTGGACAAGATCGAGTCCTCCTCCAGCCAGGATGTTTCGCTGGTTCAGCTCCGCTTTGAATGGGGCGTCAACCTCGAGGACAAGGCCAACGAGATCCGGGACAAGATCGGCCAGGTAATGCCGATGCTTCCCGACGAGGCCGAGCGCCCCTTCGTGATGAAGTTCGATTTTTCGATGATGCCGGTGGTTATGGTCGGCGTCGAGGCCGGCAGCAGTTACAGCTGGATTTACGAGTACCTGGACAAGAACGTCAGCCGCCAGCTGGAGCAGCTGCCGGGGGTGGCCTCCGTTTCCATATACGGCGGCAATCAGCGCGAGGTCCAGGTGGCGGTAGACCGCCGGCGCCTGGAGGCCTACCAGCTTTCGCTTCAACAGGTTTCCGGGGTCATCCGGTCGGCCAACCTCAACGAGCCGGGCGGTTTCCTCAAGAGCGGCGCCTACGATTTCATCCTGCGCACGCCCGAGGAGCTCACCATTCCTCAGCTGAATCGGGTCATCATCACCCAGCGGGCGGGGCGGCCGGTCTATCTGGCCGATATCGCCACCGTGAGCGACGGTTACACCGAACCGGTCGGCGGGGTGACGGTGAGCGACCGGCCGGGCCTCTTCATGATCGTTCAGAAGCAGTCCGGGGTGAACACGGTTTCGGTGGCCAACCGGGTCAACGCTGAAATGGCGCGGATCCAGAAGGAACTGCCGCCCGACGTCCACTTCCGCACCCTTTTCGACCAGGCGGACTTCATCCGCCTCTCCATCAACAACCTGCGCGACTCCCTGCTTCAGGGCGGCCTGCTGGTCATCCTGGTCATCTTCTTCTTCGTGCGCGACCTGCGCAGCAGCTTCATTGTCGCGATCAGCATCCCGGTGAGCCTGATCACCACCTTCTTCATGATGTACAGCGCCGGTTTCTCCCTGAACATGATCTCCCTGTCCAGCCTGGGGATCGCGGTCGGGATGGTGGTCGATGCCTCCATCGTGGTCTTCGAGAACATCCTACGCCACCGCGAGGCGGGGGAGGGTTCCATTGAAAGCGCCCTTAACGGGGCCCAGGAGGTCTTCGGCACCGTGGTTGCCTCGGTCCTGGCGGTCGTGACCGTCTTCGTGCCGATTATCTTTACCGGCGGCGTCAGCGGCATTCTCTTCAAACAGCTGGCCCTTTCCTTCTCCTTTTGCCTGCTCTGTTCGCTCCTGACCGCGGTGATGCTGATACCGCTGCTTTCCAGCCGCCTGCTGCGGATTGGCGGTTCGGACCGGGGCTTCCAGGCGGCGTTGCTCGAGGGGGGCGAACGCTTCTTCCGCAAACTTTCGGACGGATACCGGAACCTGCTGGACTGGACGCTCAATCACAAGAAGATCAGCCTCGGTTTCAGCTGCCTGATGCTGCTCGGCTCCCTGCTGCTGATCCCGCTGGTCGGCACCGAGTTCATGCCCGAAATGGACCAGGGGATGATCTCCTTCTCGGTTGAGATGCCGGTCGGCACCCGCCAGGAGGTCACCGGAGAAACGATCCGGAAGTTGACCGACGTCCTGGCCAAGAACGTCCCGGAGGCCGAGGTTATCATGGGCCACTGGGGCCGTATATCGGGTAACAGCGCCATGGCTGCCATGAGCGGCGGCAAGCCATCTTCCGGGTACCGGGGTGAGATCATCATCAAGCTGATCTCCAAGGAGAAACGGCAGCGCAGCGGCCGCCAGGTGGCCGAGAGCCTGAAGCCGCTGCTCAAGGCGCCGCCGGCCCGGGTTCTTTACGACGCCTCCGATCCGATGGCCAGCATGCTCTTCGGCTCCGCCAAGCCGCTCACGGTCGAGATCAAGGGGTACGACCTGGAGAAATCGCGCCGGCTGGCGGCCGAGGTAAGCCGGATCCTGGGCGGCATTTCCGGGGTCTCCGACGTTTCGCTCAGCCGGGACGAGGGTCAGCCCGAGTACCAGATCAAGGTCCGGCGCGACAAGGCCAGCCTGATGGGCCTGAGCGTTTCGGATATTTCCAGCCAGGTAAAGGGCTACTACACCGGGGATACCAGCAACCAGTACCGGGAAAGCGGGGAACAGTATGACATCATGATCCGGCTCAATAATGCCGACCGCGCCGATCCGGATGTTCTGGCCGGCGTGTACCTGGCCAACCCGGGCGGCGGAGTGGTCCGTCTTTCGCAGGTGGCCGATGTCCGGGCCGGGACCGGGCCGGTCTCGATCTCGCGCCGGGACCAGGAGCGCTATGTCGAGGTGAGCGGCGAGATTTACAACCGTTCCCTGGGTAACGTGGTGAACGATATCGCCCCCAAGCTCCAAAAACTGGCCCTGCCCGCCGGTTTTTCGGTCGCCTTCGCGGGCGGGCGGGAGGAGCAGGTCAAGTCCTTCCGGGTCATGCTTTTCGCCCTGATCCTTTCCATCGTGCTGGTCTACATGGTGATGGCCAGCCAGTTCGAGTCCTTCCTCGACCCGTTTGTCATCATGTTCGCGGTGCCCTTCAGCCTGATCGGCGTCATCTGGTCCTTATTCCTGACCGGGAACACCCTTTCGCTGACCTCCTTCCTGGGTTTGATCATGCTGGTCGGCGTCGTGGAGGAGACCGGCATCATCCTGGTGACCTTCGCCATTGACCTGCGCAAAAAGGGACTGCCGCTCCGGGAGGCCCTGCTCCAGGCCGGCCAGCTCCGGCTGCGGCCGATCCTGATGACCTCGCTGACCACCATCATGGGCATGGTGCCCCTGGTCATCGCCCGGGGTGAGGGCTCCGAGATGTTCCGCCCCCTGGGGATCGTGATCATCGGCGGCCTGCTGGTGGCGATGCTGATGACCCTCTTCTTTATCCCGGTCCTTTACTTCCTGCTGGAGGAGCGGGTGAAGAAGAGTTCCGGCGTTCCGTCCCGGTCCCGCTGATACTTCCGTCCGACCGCACCTGTGGTAAAATATGGCCGATGATCCCGGGTCCATTTTCGTATCTCCGGTAAAGAGGAGGAGGGTGCGTCGATGAGTAATCGAGGAAAAATCAACTGGCTGGGTTTGCTGCTGGTCCTGTTGACCATGGTGCCCTGGCTTTCCGGGTGCGCCACCGTTTACAATCCGGTGACCGGCAAGTCGGAAAGCACCCTCTACTCGAGCCAGGACGAGTTGTCCATGGGGAAGGCCGTCGACGCCCAGATCAAGAAGGAGTACAAGGCCAGCCCGGACCAGGCGCTTTATTCCAGGATCAAGACGGTCGGCGAAAAGGTGGCCGCCCACTCCGGCCGATCTGATATTCCCTTTACCTTCCAGGTCCTGGAGGCCGACCAGGTGAACGCCTTCGCCGGCCCGGGCGGCTATGTTTACGTGACCACCGGACTTTTGAAGCTGGTGACCTCCGACGACGAGCTGGCCTGCGTGCTGGGCCACGAGATCGGCCATGTCGCCGCGCGCCACGCGGTCAAACAGCTCCAGAGCCAGGTCTTCTACTCTCTTTCCGCCTCGCTCATCTTCTCCGAGGAGCGTTACGCCGAGATCGAGAAGGCGGTCAACCTGGCCTTCAACCTGAAGCAGCTCTCCTACAGCCGCAAGGACGAACTCCAGGCCGATCAACTGGGCATGCAATACGGGCTCAAAAGCGGCTACCAGCCGGAAGGGATGCTTTCCTTCCTGAAGAAACTGGCCGAGATCGAAAAGAAGCAGCCGCGGTTGATCATCGTGCCGCTGAGCACCCACCCGGTTACCTCGGTCCGGATCGAGAACGCCACCGCCTGGATCGAATCGAAACGCCGGTCCGCCTGAAGCCGGCCCGGCCGCGGCTCCCGGTGTTCAATTGAAATTCAGACAGCCGGCCGCGCAGACCTTTTCGCTCACCCCCGGTCATTGACCGGCCCTGGCCGATGGAAAGATTCGCGATTGGAAGGCGCAATATCATCTGGGCGCTGGCAATCAACCTGGCGCTCTTCGCCTTCAAGCTGTACGCCGGTCTGACCGGTGCGTCGCAGGCGATGGTGACCGACGCCTTCCACACCCTTTCCGATATTCTGGCCACCTCCATCGTCTTCTTCGGGCTGCTGATCGGGGGACGCCCTTCCGACCCCGATCATCCCTACGGCCATGGCAAATTCGAGACCATGGCCGCCGGTGCCCCGCCACTTCCATGTCCCGACCTTCCTGCCGCTGCTGGCCGCCATCTTTTCGATCGGACTCAAGGAGTTTCTTTACCAGTACACCATCCGGGTGGCGCGCCGCATCAACAGCACCGCCCTCCGGGCCGACGCCTGGCACCACCGCTCCGATGCCTTCTCTTCCATTCCGGCCTTCCTCGGCATCCTGGGCGCCCGGCTGGGTTTGCCTTTACTGGATCCGCTGGCGGCGATTCTGGTGGCCGTCTTCGTCATCCACGTCGGCCTGGTGATCGGCCAGGGCGTCTTCTCCGAACTGGTCGAGAGCGCCGTGGATGGGCCGACCCTGGAACGCATCCAGACCGTGGCCGGATCGGTGGACGGCGTGCGCCACATCCACGACCTGGGCACCCGGATGCTGGGCCCCTCCATCATCGTTGACCTGCACATCCTGGTCGACGGCAATATCAGCGTTCAGCAGGGCCATGAGATCGCCGACCGGGTTGAACACCGTTTGAAGAAGGAGTTGCCGGCCATCAACCGGGTCACCGTTCACGTTGACCCGATCGGCCGGCTTACCTGAGGTCTCGGTACCATGGGCGCTGATCTTTTCCAGGGAAAGGATGGGGGATCTGGAGCGGCCGCCGAGCGGCCTTACACGGTCTCCGAATTGAGCCGGGAAATCAAGCACCGCCTGGAATCGGCCTTCCCGCTGGTCTGGGTGGAGGGCGAGGTGAGCTCCCTGCGCCAGCCCGTCTCCGGCCACCTTTATTTCAGCCTCAAGGATGCCGAAAGCCAGCTGCGGGTAGTCCTCTTCAAGGGCGCGGCCGCCGGCCTCCGCTTCAAACTGGCCGACGGTCTCCAGGTGCTGGTCTTCGGCAAGGTCTCCGCCTACGCCGGCCGCAGCGAGTACCAGGTGATCGCCCAGCTGGTCGAGCCGCGCGGTCTGGGCGCCCTCCAGCTGGAATTCGAGCGCCTCAAGAAGAAGCTGGCCGCCGAGGGTCTCTTCGCCCCGGAACGGAAACGGCCGATCCCGGTGCTGATTAAGCGGCTGGGCGTGGTTACCTCACCCAGCGGCGCCGCCGTGCGGGACATCCTGAAGGTGCTCAAGCGGCGCAATCCGGCCATCGAGGTGGTCATCTATCCGGCCCTGGTCCAGGGCAAGGGGGCGGCCGCCGAGATTGCCCGGGGCCTTGAGGAGTTGAACCGGCTGGGCGGTTTCGACGCCCTGCTGGTCAGCCGGGGCGGCGGCAGCCTGGAGGATCTCTGGGCCTTCAACGAGGAGCCGG
>JAKJFK010000286.1 GCA_022704925.1 candidate division TA06 bacterium
CCCCGCCGGCCTACCAGTCCCGGGTCAGCTTGAAATCGTCGCGCCTGCTCAACATCGAGATTCCCAACCTGCGGGCCGAGTGGACGCCCCGGCCGGAAAAGTTCTCCAGCCGGCCGCTCGATCTTTTCGACAGCCTGGGCGCCTACCGGCAGCTGGCTCCGGATATTTTGAAACTGGCCGAGCTGGAGACGACCATGATCCGTTTCGCCGTCGAAATCGAACGGACCCGGCGCCGGGTCAACAGCCTGGAGTTCATACTTATTCCGGAACTGGAGCGGACGACCCGGGCGATCGAACTGCGGCTGGAAGAGTCGGAACGGGAGAATTTCGTCCGGCTCAAGCACATCAAGCGCCTCTCCGAGAGCCGGCCGGCGGCCGAGAGTCCCCGGTGAGGCGCCGCCATGGGAGCTGAGATGGAAAAGACCCGGATGATCCTGGCCGGGGTCGGGAAGCACGGCCGGTCCTGGCTCAAGGTCCTGAAAGAACACCCGGCCGTTTCGCTGGCCGGGGTGGTTGACGTCAACCCCGCCAACCTGACGGCGGCCCGGGCCGCCGCCGGCCTGGACGAATCCGACTGCTTCGTTTCGCTGGCGGCCTGCCTGAAGGCCCGGCCGGCCGGGGTTCTGGTAAACGTGACTCCGCCCGACCAGCACCGGGCGGTCTCCCTGGCCGGTCTCAAGGCCGGCCTGCACATCCTGGTCGAGAAGCCCCTGGCCGACCGCCTGGAATCGGCGGCCGCCATAGTCAAGGCGGCCCGCCGCTACGATCGGAAACTGATGGTCGCCCAGAATTACCGTTTCACCCCGTGGGCACGCACCGTTCAACGGCTGACCGCCCGGGAGCGCTGCCTGGGCGCCATCGGCTCCGGCCAGGTAACCTTTCAGCGCGGTCCCCATTTCGGCGGTTTCCGGGAGGAGATGGATTATCCCCTGCTGGTGGACATGGCCATCCATCATTTCGACCTGATGCGCGGTTTCCTGGCCGAGGAAGCGGTCGAGGTCTATGCCCGTTCCTTCCGGCCCGGCTGGTCCTGGTTCCGGCATGATCCGGCCGTGGCGCTGGTCTTTTCCCTGGCCGGCGGCGGCGTGGTCAGTTACTTCGGTTCCTGGGTAGCCCGGGGCTTCAATACCGAGTGGAACGGCGATTGGCGGCTGGAGGGTGAGAAGGGCCTGCTTCTTTCCTGCAACAACCGTCTCTGGCTGACCCCGGCCGAGGCGCCCGCCGAGGTTCGCGAGGTGCCGGTCCCCGGCGCCGAATCCGGCCGCGCCAACAGCCAGGCCGAGGTGATTGACGAATTGCTGGCGGCCATCCGCGAGGGGCGCGAACCGGAGACCTCCGGGGCCGACAACCTGAAGAGCCTGGCCCTGGTCTTCGCCGCCCTGGAATCGGTGCGCCGGGGTCGGCCGGTCCGGGTCGCCTCCCTTTTCCGGAAGATTGGTTTTGATTTCGAGGAGTCTTGAGATATGGAACAGGTCTCCCGGGAACGGCTGGAATCCATCCTGGCGGAACGGCGCCGCCGTTTTGACGCGGCCGAGTCCGCAGCCGCCGGGATCATCGAAAAGGTTCGGGCCGCCGGCGACGAGGCCCTGGCCGAATTCACCCTCCGTTTCGACGGCGTGGCGCTGAAGCGTTTTCAGGTCGGTCCGGCTGAAACAATGGCCGCCCGACGCGCCTTCCTCACCGGGGAATGGCTCGCCCGGCTCCAGCGGG
>JAKJFK010000287.1 GCA_022704925.1 candidate division TA06 bacterium
GGTGCGCAGCCGCGAATCGCGGGTATCGCGGGCCGCGGCCAGGGTAAGGCTGTAAATGTCGTTTTCGCCCTCCTCCTTGAGGTACTCCGTCGAGGCAAAGGGAGAGATGTCGGAAACGTCCACCCGTTCGGCCCGGGGCATGGCACTGACGCTCCAGTAATTGTTGACCCGGCGGCCGAACCTGAGGCCGCCCCCGGTCCGGCGCTCGTCAAACTCGTCGTAATCGCGGGCCCGGTCGTAGAGGTCGAAGCCGAAGAGGACCGGCCGGTCGTATATGTACGGGTTGGTGAAGCTGAGCGAATATCCCTGGCGCTGGCGGCCGAAATCGCTGGAGAGGCGCAGGGTCTGGCCGCCGCCGATAAAGGAGGGCGGGTTGTGCCAGTCGAAGTTGTTCTGCTCGACGGCCAGCAGGCCGATCAGCCCGTCGACGCTGCTGTACCCGGCCCCGAACATCAGGTTGCCGGTCCGTTCCCGCTCCTTGACCTCGAAATTCAGAACGGCCTTCTCGGGAGCGGAACCCTCTTCCGGCTGGATGTTCACGTCCTCGAAATAGTTGAGGTCGCGCAGGTTCTCGATCGAGCGGCGCAGCTGCCGGCCGTCAAACCGGTCGCCGGGGGCCAGCTTTATCTCGCGCCGGATCACCCCTTCGCGGGTCCGGGTATTGCCTGAAACCTCGATCCCCTCGACCTCCACCACCGGCCCCGGGTTAACCTGGTAGCCGAGGTCCACCCGCTCGCTGGCGGCGTTGAAGACGGCCACCGGCTCCACCCGGGCCTTGAGGTACCCGTCGTCCCGGTAAAGGTTGAGCAGGGCGGACCGGTCGGCCTCAAGGCCGGCCTGGCTGTAGGGGGCGCCGTCCTTCATCCGGACCAGGGCCCGGAGCTTCTCCGGGGTGTGGAGCAGGTCGCCGGAAAAGTTGACCGGGCCGGCCAGGTAGCGCCGTCCCTCCTCGATGCTGAAATCAACCTCCAGGTGACGGCCGGCCGGCCGGGTGGCCCCGGCCACCTTCACGTCGGCGAAGCCCGCCTGCCGGTAAAGGACCCGGATCCGTTCCTGGTCGTCCTGGAAGACCTTCTCGTTGAACGTCCCCAGCTTGAACTTGACCAGGCTGCGCTCCTTCAGCTGGAGTATCCGGAGCAGCTTCTCCCTCTTGTAAAACTGGTTCCCGGCAAACCGGATCTCCGCGATCCGGCCGGCGACCGCCTCGCGGACCAGGAAGGTTACGCCCACCCGGTTCTCCCCGGCCGGCTCGGCCTTCGGCTCGACCGTGGTGAAAGCCAGGCCCTTCTCCCGGTAAAAATCACGGAGCCGCTCCGCCGCCTCGGCCACCCGGGCGGCCTCGTAAATCTGGCCGGCGGCCAGGCCGCTCCGCTCCAGCAACGCCTCCTTGCGCAGTTTGCGGTTGCCGCTGAAGGCAACCTGGGAGAGCGTCGGGTTTTCGCGCACCTGGAAGATCACCCGCAGGCCGCCGGCGGCGGCCGGTTCGGTACGCGGCACCACCTCGGCGAAAAAGCCGGTGGCGAGCAACCGGCCGACATCCTCGGCCAGCGTCCGCTCGCGGTAGGGCTCCCCGGCCCGGGTCTGCAGCAAAAGCAGGATGCGGCCGGTCGAGACGGCCTGGTTCCCGGCGACCTCGACGGCGCGGACAACCTTCTCCTCCTGGGCCCGGGCCGTTCCGGAAGTCAGCAGCGCCAGCCCGGCC
>JAKJFK010000070.1 GCA_022704925.1 candidate division TA06 bacterium
CGCCGCCGCCGACCTGGTGCTGGAGACCCGGGCGGTCAATGAAGCCGACCGGTTTGACGTGATCCCCACCGCCAGCACTACCGCCTTGCTGGTGCTGGGCGACGCCCTGGCGGTCTGCACCCTCGAGCGAAAAGGATTCCAGCGCCGGGATTACGCTTTCCTGCATCCGGCCGGCGCACTCGGCCAGCAGCTGACCCGTCTGGTCGACGACCTGATGCGGCCGGCTTCGAAGATGCCCCGGGTTTCGGAAGGGGTCCCGCTGTCGGCGGCGTTGAAGACCATGAGCCAGGGCGACCTGGGGCTGGTGGTGGTTACCGACGCCGACGGTCTCCTGGCCGGTATCCTCACCGACGGCGACCTGCGTCGCCACCTGATTGAAAAGGATTCGATCAAGGACTTCCGGGTGGAGGACCTGATGACCCGGAAGCCCAAGACCATCAAGGCCGGCAGTCTCGCGGTGAATGCGGTTCGAATCATGGAGAAGCACGAGATAACGGCCCTCATCGTCGTGGACCGCGGGAACCGGCCGGTGGGCGTCATTCACCTGCACGGCATCCTGGGAGGAAAGCGCCTTTATGGAAAAGGTTAACGGGCGACGCCGGGGCTTCCGGACCGCGGCCGCGGTTGTCCTGGTGGCGGGAGTCATGCTTTTCCTGGGCCGGGCCGGCTGGCGCCTGCGGAACCAGGCGCCGGATCTTTCCGTCGGCGAAGCGCCCTCCCGGGAGGAAGTGACCGCCTTCAATTACGAGCGTTCCGAACCGGGCCTGAGCCTGCTGGTTACCGGCGAGGCCGCCAACGTCGATTCGGGTTCCGCCACCGAAATCCGGTCACCCTCGGTCCGGCTGGAGACCGGCGGCAAGATCATCAAGATCCAGACCGCCGCCGGCGGCACCGCCGAATTGAACCTGGATCCGGCTACGGGTAGAGCCGACCGCATCCAGTTGCGCAAGGGCGTCCGCATCAGCCGGCAGGACAGCAAGACCGAACAGGTGGAGTTCGTGGCCCAGGGCGAGGAGGCAACCTACGATTCCGGCCGCCAGGAGATACTGCTCACCGGCAACCCGGTTATCTCCCAGGGCAACAACGAATTCCGGGGGGAGCGGATCCGCTACCTGCTTCGCGAGAACCGCATCCTGATCGAAAACAACGCTTCCGGGATCATCCATTATGAGGAAAAGGGCAAGCCTTAAGGTTCTGCTGCTGCTGCTCTTCCTGGCGGCCGGCCAGGCCGGCCAGGTCCGGGCCCAGGAGCCGCAGGTGCGTCTTATGCGCGGCGGACGGGTGATGACCCTGGGGCTTGAAGATTACCTGATTGGCGTGCTGGCCGGCGAGGTCTCTCCGAACTGGCCGCTGGAGGCGCTTAAGACGATGGCCGTCTGCGCCCGCACCTATACGATCAACAAGATGATGGTCAACTCCGGCGGCAATTACCATCTCACCGACACGATGATGGACCAGGTTTACAAGGGCAACGGCCGCCTCTGGTCTTCGATCCGCCAGGCGGTGGATGAAACGCGCAACGAGGTGCTCACTTACGAATCGGCCCCGGCCCAGGTGTTTTACTGTGCCAGTTCCGGCGGCTGCACCGCCTCCAGTCTGGTTGTCTGGGGGCGTTATTACCCTTACCTGCAGGCGGTCGCGGATATATACAGCACCAGCGATCCATACGCCAACTGGACGCTGAAGGTATCGGAACGGGATTTTCTGAGGGCGCTCGGTTACACCGGCCACCTGGGGAGCATCGAGGTGGCGGAGCGGGACGAAAGCGGCCGGGTCGGCCGGCTGCGGATCGAGGTCTCCGGCCGAAGCTTTCAGGTCGCCGGACGCGACATCCAGCGGCTGAGGGAGCGGCTGGGCTGGGAACGTCTGCGCAGCACGCTCTTCGACGTGAAGCTTGAAGCCGGCCAGGTCGTCTTCACCGGACGGGGCTGGGGACATGGGGTCGGCCTCTCTCAGTGGGGCTCCAAGCGCATGGCCGAATCGGGTTTTACCTATCAGCAGATACTGCAGTTCTATTTCCCGGGAACCACGCTGGGCATCATCCAGTCGGAAGAGTAGTTTCCATTTTTTTTACGGCGCGGTCCGGATGCGGCCGGGAACGCCGAAGGGAGGAGTGGAGTGGAGCTTAAAATCACGATACGCAACCAGGTTGATTTTTCAATTTTTCTCGAGGAATACCTGCGCGAAAAGGTTGAAAAACTGGAGCGTTTCAACAACCAGGACGTTTTCAAGGTCGAGGCGATCATTTCCGAGGACCGGTTCGAGAAGGTCTGCGAACTATTAACCCGGGTGAAGGGGAAAGACCTGATCGCCCGGGCCCAGGCCCCGGATTTCCCGGTGGCCATCGACCAGGTTGTTCAGCGGCTGAAGATACAGCTGGAAAAGTACTTCGGTAAGAAGATAGACCATAAAAGGAGGAGCAAGGAATGATTGCCGAATATCTGGTGAAAGAGGCCATTATTCCCGACCTGCGCAGCGGCGATAAGGCGGGCGTGGTCCGGGAAATGGTGGAAGCGCTGTCCAAGGCGGGATCGGTTCGGGATGTGGATGGAACGACCGAATGGCTCCTGGAACGGGAGAAATTGGGCAGTACCGGCATCGGGCAGAACATCGCCGTTCCGCATGCCAAACGGGAGGATGTCAAGAAGCTTCTGGTGACGGTCGGCCTCTCGGCCCGAGGCATTGATTTCGACGCCCTGGACGGGGATCCGGTCAACATCGTTTTTCTGGTGCTGGCTCCCAGCGACGCCACCGGCCTGCATCTCAAGGTGCTGGCCCGGATCGCGCGGCTGCTGAAGGACAAGGTTTTCCGCAATTCCCTGCGCAGCTGCAAGTCGGCCCAGGATGTCTTCAGCACCATCAAGGAGGAAGACGAAAGGGCGGTATGACGAAATTCCAGGGTATCGGCGTTTCACCGGGCATCGCCATTGGTCCGGTCTACCGCCTGCCCGATCTGCACCAGAAGATTCCGGACCACCGGCTTCCGCCCGAGGAGGTCGAAGCCGAGCTTCAGAGGTTGGACCGGGCGCTGGAGGAGACCGAACGGGAACTGGAGAAGATCCGCGTCCAGGCGGCCAAGAACCTCGGCTCGGCCGCGGCCGAGATCTTCAATGTCCACCTGCTCCTGCTCAAGGACCGCGGCCTTAAGGCCCGGCTGGTGCGCCAGGTCAAGGAGGGCTGGAACGCCGCCTATGCGGTTACCCAGGTGCTGCACGACTATCTCGACTCCTTCCAGAGAATCGACAACAGCTTTCTCAAGGACCGCCGGGGCGACCTGGAAGACGTGGGAAAACGCCTGGTGCGCAACCTGCTCGGCCTTAAAATCCAGTTGAGTGATATCCGCGAAAAGGTGATTCTGGTCGGGTACAACCTCTCTCCCTCGGAAACCGCCTCGCTCAGCAAGAAGGACGTGGTCGCCTTCGTCACCGAGGTCGGCGGTCCGACCTCGCATACCGCCATCATGGCCCGTTCCCTCGAAATACCCGCGGTAGTCGGGCTGAAGGGGATTGACCAGCTTTTCCGGTCGGGGGCCATGATGATCGTCGATGGCCAGGCCGGGGTGGTCATTCTCGATCCGGACGAGCGGCTGGTGCGGGAGTATACCCGGATGCGTTCCAATCTG
The DNA here is from genome assembly GCA_022704925.1 of candidate division TA06 bacterium. Classification (GTDB taxonomy): domain Bacteria; phylum Ratteibacteria; class UBA8468; order MWAK01; family MWAK01; genus MWAK01. The sequence goes on from JAKJFK010000070.1 coordinate 3,623, forward strand.
CGCGAGGCCTCCCAGGCCCTGGAGTCGCTGCGCGGCAAAACGGCCACCACCCGGGATGGCCACCGGGTCTGCCTGGGGGCCAACATCGAGATGCCGACCGAGGACGTCTCGGTGCTCTCGCACGGCGCCGATGAAATAGGCCTTTTTCGAACCGAGTTCCTCTACCTTAACCGGGATGACCTGCCCGACGAGGAGGAGCAGTTCCGGGCCTACCGGCGGGTGGTCGAGAAGCTGCGGCCGATGTCGGTGACCATCCGGACCCTGGACCTGGGCGGGGACAAGTTTTCCTCGGCGCTGGGCATGCCGGAAGAGGTCAACCCGTTTCTGGGCTGGCGGGCCATCCGTTTCTGCCTGGCCCGGCCGGACATCTTCCGGGTTCAGCTGCGGGCCATCCTGCGCGCCAGCGCCCACGGCAAGGTGCGGATGATGTATCCGCTGATCAGCGATCTGGAAGAGGTCAAGGCGGCCCGGGCCATTCTGGAGGAGGTCAAGGAAGGATTACGCCGGGAGGGGCGGCCTTTTGATGAAAAGATGCCGGTGGGAGCGATGATCGAGGTTCCTTCGGCCGCCCTGGCCGCCGGGGCCATCGCCCGCCGGGTTGATTTTTTCAGCCTGGGCACTAACGACCTGATTCAGTATTCGCTGGCCGTCGACCGGGTGAACGAGCGGACGGCCCACCTCTACAACCCTTTTCATCCGTCGGTCCTGATGCTGATTGACCACGTGGTCAAGGCGGCCCGGGCCGCCGGTATCGGGGTCGGGCTCTGCGGCGAGATGGCCGCCGACCCGGCCACGGCCTTCCTGCTGATTGGCCTGGGGCTCGACCACCTTTCAATGGCCCCGCTGGCCATTCCGCAGGTAAAGCAGGTGATACGGCTGACAAATTACCGGGAAGCTCGCCGGTTCGCCCGGCGGATTCTGGCGATGGAGAGCGCCGAGCAGATTGCCGGGGAGGTCAGGGATAACCACGAACGCCTTCTCGCCCGGGAGTCGAAGGGACGCCCAAAGAAAAAGACGAGGTCCGATGATCAGACTTGAGGGAAATTTTTCAGTTAAGAGCGAGATCGCTTCGTCCGATGGCCTGGCCGGGGCGGTCCGTAATTTTGACCGGGAGCGGATGATCGATCGCCTGGCCGGCTTTCCCGGCCAGGCCGGTGAAGCGCTGGGCTTTGCCGAAAGCCCGGCCCTGCGGCTGCCGGCCCGGCCGGGCAGCATCATCCTTTCCGGTCTCGGCGGTTCGGCGATCGCCGGGGACCTGCTGCGCGAGTCGTTCGCCGACCGGCTGCCGGTTCCTTTCCTGATCAACCGCGATTACGCCCTGCCGGCTTGCGTGAATGGAAATACCCTGACCTTTCTGGTCAGTTACTCCGGCAACACCGAGGAGACCCTGGCCGCCTACCGCCAGGCCCGGGAACGGCGAGTGTCCATGCTGGCCCTCACCAGCGGCGGCCGGCTGGCTGAAATGGCCGTTGCCGACGGCGTGCCGCTCATCCGGATTCCGGCCGGCTACCCGCCCCGGACCGCGGCTGGCTACCTTTACTGGTCGCTGGCCGGACTGCTTCGACGGGTGGGACTGCTTCAACTTTCCGAGGCCGAGATAGCCGCGGTGGATGAAGGGGTGCGGACGGCCGCCCGCCAGTGCGGGCCGGAGACTCCCTTTTCGGAAAACCCGGCCCGGCGCCTGGCGGCCGTCCTGCGGGGAGCCCTGCCGGTGATCTATAGCGGCCAGTACCTGAGCGGGGTGGCCACGCGCTGGAAGACCCAGATCGAGGAAAACGGCAAGGCGCTGGCCTTTACCGGCCTGATGCCGGAGATGAATCACAACGAGGTGGTGGGCTGGTCCAACCCGGACCGGCTGATTCGGGAGCTGGCCGTGATCTGCCTGCGCGAACCGACCGACCATCCCCAGGTCCAGCGGCGCTTCGAAATCATCCCCGACCTCCTGCAACCGCGCCGATTCCTGGTCGAAGTCCGGGCCGATTCGGACGACCGGCTGGCGCGCCTTTTTATGCTGCTGGTGTTGGGCGACTGGGTGAGTTACTATCTGGCCCTGGAATACGGAATCGATCCGACTCCGGTGGAGCGGATAACCGCGCTTAAACGGCAATTATCGAAGGAGTAGCCATGGCCGAGAAAACGGATTTTCTTTTCACCTCGGAGTCGGTGACCGAGGGGCACCCGGACAAGGTCTGCGACCAGATCTCCGACACCATCCTGGATTCGCTGCTGGCCGTCGACCCGGAGAGCCGGGTGGCCTGCGAGGCGCTGGTGACCCGGGGCTTGGGGCTGGTGGCCGGCGAAATCACCTCCCGGGCCCAGATCGACATTCCATCGCTGGTGCGCCAGGTCATCAGGGAGGTCGGGTACACCAAGTCGGAATACGGTTTCCACTGCTGCGAAAGCGCGGTGCTCACCGCCGTTCAGAAACAGTCGGCCGACATCGCGCTCGGGGTGGACGCCGGCGGCGCGGGTGACCAGGGGCTGATGTTCGGATACGCCTGCGACGAGACGCGCGAGAAGATGCCCCTGCCGATAACCCTGGCCCACGCGCTGGCCCGCCGGCTGGCCGAGGTGCGGAAGAAGGGAATCGTGCCTTATCTCAGACCGGACGGCAAGAGCCAGGTAACGGTTCGCTACCGGGACGGCCGTCCCTGCGAAGTGATCTGCGTCGTCCTGGCGGCCCAGCACGACCCGGGCCTCAAACAGTCCCGGATCAAGGCCGATCTGACCGAGAAGGTTATTGACCGGGCGCTGCCCGCTTCGCTGCGCAGCCGGGACATGAAGATTTTCGTCAATCCCACCGGCAGTTTCGTGATCGGCGGCCCGCAGGGGGACACCGGCGTGACCGGCCGGAAGATCATTGTTGATACCTACGGCGGTTTTTCGAGCCATGGCGGCGGTTGTTTTTCCGGCAAGGATCCGACCAAGGTGGACCGGTCGGCCTCTTATATGGCCCGCTACCTGGCCAAGAACATCGTGGCCGCCCGGCTCTGCCGCCGCTGCGAAATTCAGCTGGCCTACGTCATCGGAAAACCCCAGCCGGTCTCCATTTACCTGAACACCTTCGGAACCGGCCGGGTTGACGAGGCCCGTATCCTGCGCTTGATCCGGGACGAGTTCGACCTGTCGCCCCGAGCGATCATCAAGACGCTGGACCTGCGCAAGCCGCGTTACCGTCCGACCGCCTGCTACGGACACTTCGGCCGTACCGAGGCTTCGTTCACCTGGGAGCGTACCGACCAGGCCGAGAAATTCCGGACGCTCGCCTGAGCGGCGGCGGACGGGCCGGGAAACCATGTTGATTGGCCTGACCGGGGTTTTCGGATCCGGCAAGAGCACGGTGCTGCGTATGCTCAAGCGCCGGGGGCTGGCGACCGTTTCTGCCGACGCCCTGGTGCACCGCCTGCTCCGGCGCCAGGCGGTCAAGGCGGAAATCCGGCGCCGCTTCGGCCCCGGAGTTTTCGCGGGGGATGAACTGGATCGGAAGCAGCTGGCCGCGCTGATCTTTGCCGACCGGCGCCGCCGAAAAGAGCTGGAGCGTTTGCTGCATCCGCTGGTCCTGGAAATCATCCTGGCCCGGGCCGGTCGGGAGGCGGCGCGGGGCAAGGCGCTGGCGGCCGAGGTGCCGCTCCTGTTCGAGTGCGGCTGGGAGAAGTATTTTGACCGGATCATTTGCGTGGCCGCCCGTCCGGTTACGATCCGGGCGCGGCTGGCGGCGGCCGGTTGGCCCGAAGCGCAGGTCAGGCGCCGGCTGGCCGGTCAATGGCCCTTGACCCGCAAGGCGGCCCGGAGCGATCTGGTGGTCTGGAACGACGCCGGGTTTAGAAAGACCGCGGCCCAGCTGGAGGCCGGCTTGCCGGCCCTGCTGGCCGCCCGTAAATGACGACCCCGATGGCGGCGGTTTTCCGGCGCGCCGCCGACCGGCGCAAACTCCTTTCGCTGTTTTCAAAATAGAAACGCGAGCCGGACCGGTCCGGCCCGCATCCCGAGGTTAACTCGCAGAAAGAGGTGTCCGATGGCAGAAAATGCCAGCAAGCAGGTCAACATTCTGGAATTGAAGGCTATGCCGATGCCCGAGCTTCAAAAGAAAGCCCGGGAGATAGGCGTGAGCGGTATCTCGGGTTTGAAGAAGCAGGATCTCATCTTCCGCTTTCTGCAGGCCCAGGCCGAGCGCAACGGGCTTCTATTCGGGGAAGGGGTGCTCGAGGTGCTCATGCCGGAAGGGTTCGGCTTCCTGCGCAGCACCAACTACAACTATTTCCCCAGCCCCGACGATATCTATGTTTCCCCGTCCCAGATCAAGCGTTTTAACCTTATCACCGGCGATACGGTGAGCGGTCAGATCCGGCCGCCCAAGGAGGGCGAGCGGTATTTCGCCCTGCTCCGGGTGGACGCGGTCAACGGCGAGAACCCGGAGGACATCCGGGACCGGGTTCCCTTTGAGGACCTGACGCCGCTTTATCCGACCAAGCGGTTCATCCTGGAGACCGAAAAATCGGAGTTGTCCACCCGGGTGATGGACCTGGCCACTCCGCTGGGCAAGGGACAGCGCGGCCTGATTGTTTCCCCACCCCGGGCCGGCAAGACGGTCCTGCTCCAGAAACTGGCCCAGGGTATCACCACCAACAACCCGGAAGTCCATCTGATCGTGCTGCTGGTCGGTGAACGGCCGGAAGAGGTTACCGAGATGGAACGCTCGGTGCGCGGCGACGTGATCAGCGCCACCTTCGACGAGCCGCCCGAGCGCCATGTCCAGGTGGCCGAGAT
>JAKJFK010000071.1 GCA_022704925.1 candidate division TA06 bacterium
CGTCCTGGTCCGGACGCGCCATACCCCATCCCAGACCCGTCTCCCTGAAGCGGCGCGCCGCCGCAACGTGGCCGGGGCCTTTCGGGTCCGGTCCGCTTCCGAACTGGCCGGCCGGACCTGCCTGTTGGTTGACGATGTCACCACCACCGGCGCCACCCTGGCCGCCGCCCGGGATACTCTGCTGGCCGCCGGCGCCGCCGAGGTCCTGACCCTGGCCCTGGCCCGAAGTTGACACCGGGCGGCCGTTTTTGATAAAATTTACCCCGTTGGGCCCCCGTTTTTTTGAACTGTTTTATTAATAAAAAATCCAAAAAAAGAGGCAGCGAAAAACCTTGTTTTTATTTCAACGCTATTTCCCACAACCCACGGGAGGCATGAAATGGTGAAGATCGGAATCAACGGATTTGGACGGATCGGCCGGCTGGTGCTCAAGGCCGCTCTGAGCAAGAAGCTGGACGGCGTGGAATTCGTGGCCATCAACGACCTGACCGACAGCAAGACCCTGGCCCACCTCTTCAAGTACGACTCGACCTTCGGCGTCTATCCCGGTTCGGTGAAGGCCGGCGACGGCCTGTTGAACATCGACGGCCGCGAGATCAAGGTTACCGCCGAGAAGGACCCGGCCCAGCTGCCCTGGAAGGCCCTGGGCGCCGATATCGTCATCGAGTCCACCGGCCGCTTCACCGAGGCCGAGAAGGCCCGCGCCCACCTGGCCGCCGGCGCCCGCAAGGTCATCATCTCCGCGCCGGCCAAGGGCGAGGACGTGACCATCGTCATGGGCGTCAACGAGTCCATGTACGACCCGGCGAAGCATTCCATCATCTCCAACGCTTCCTGCACCACCAACTGCCTGGCCCCGGTGGCCAAGGTTCTGATCGACAACTTCGGCATCGTCAAGGGGTTGATGACTACCATCCACGCCTACACCAACGACCAGGTCATCCTGGACTTCCCGCACAAGGATCTGCGCCGGGCGCGGGCGGCCGGCCTTTCGATGATCCCGACCACCACCGGCGCCGCCAAAGCCATCGGCCTGGTCATCCCGGCCCTCAAGGGCAAGCTGGACGGCCTGGCCATCCGGGTGCCGACCCCGAACGTTTCGATGGTCGACCTGGTCCTGACCACCGAGAAGGCGACCAGCAAGGACGAGGTCAACGCCGCCTTCAAGAAGGCGATCGCCGGACCGCTCGGCCGCTACCTCGACTATACCGAGGAACCGTTGGTCTCCAAGGATTTCAACGGCAATCCGAAGTCGTCCATCGTGGACGGACTCTCGACCTTCGTCATCGAAGGGAACCTGGTCAAGGTCATGGCCTGGTACGACAACGAGTGGGGTTACTCGAACCGGGTCGTCGATCTGGCCCAGTACCTGATCGAGCGGATGTAATCGTCTCCCGTTTGCCGAAGATTGGGGGCTCAAGATGCCGCAGGCTAAAGGGGTTGAAGACCTTAAGGAAATAAGAGGCCGGCGTATTTTCATGCGCGTTGATTTCAACGTGCCGATGAAATCCGGGCAGATCACCGACGACACCCGGATCAGCGCCTCGCTGCCGACCATCAGGTACCTGCTCGACCAGGGCGGCCGGCTGGTGCTGGCCTCGCACCTGGGACGTCCCAAGGGCAAGCGGTCGGCGGAACTCTCGCTGGCGCCGGCGGCCGAACGCCTGACCAGGCTGCTGGGCCGCCCGGTCGGTTTCGTGGGCGACTGCGTCGGACCGGAGGTGGAGGCCAAAACCTCCGCTCTCCAGGACGGCCAGGCGCTGCTGCTGGAGAATCTCCGCTTCTACCCTGAGGAGGAGGCCAATGACGCCGATTTCGCCCGCCGGCTGGCCGCCGGCGCCGAGATATACGTCAACGACGCCTTCGGTACCAGCCACCGGGCCCACGCCTCGACCTATGGCGTGCCGGAAATCCTGAAACCGGCCGTGGCCGGCTACCTGCTGGAGAAGGAGATCAAGAACCTGGGCCGCCTCCTCGAGAATCCCGAGAAGCCCTTCCTGTTGATCCTGGGCGGGGCCAAGGTCTCCGACAAGCTCGGCATCATCAAGAACCTGCTGGCCCGGGTCGACATGGTCATCCTCGGCGGCGGCATGGCCTATACCTTCGTGAAGGCCAAGAACTGGACGGTGGGCAACTCACTGGTCGAGGAGGACATGGTCCCGACGGCCAAGGAGATCCTCCGGCTGACCCGGGAACTTCACCTCTATGATTTTCACACCCCGCTTGATCACGTCATCGCCGACCGCGTGGCGGCCGACGCCCAGCACCTGACCACCGAGCGCGGCACCATACCGCAGAACTGGACCGGCGTCGACATCGGCCCCCAGGCGATCGAGGAGTACGAGGATTGCATCCGGCGCGCCCGGACCATCTTCTGGAACGGGCCTTTGGGCGTCTTCGAACTGGAACCCTTCGCCGCCGGCACCATGGCCATCGCCCGGGCGGTGGCCGCCTCCGACGCCTTTACCGTCATCGGCGGCGGCGACACCATCGCCGCGGTCAACAAGGCGGGTGTGGCCGACCGCATCAGCCACATTTCGACCGGCGGCGGCGCCTCGCTCGAATTTCTCGAGGGGCAGGAGCTGCCCGGTATCGCCATCCTGGACCGGAAATGAGAAGACCGATCATCGCTGGAAACTGGAAGATGTACAAGACTCCGTCCCAGGCCCGGGAGCTGGCGGCCGGCGTGGCCGCCGGCCTGAAGCCGGAACGGGCCGCCGAATGCGAGGTGGTGCTCTGCCCGCCCGCGGTCGACCTGGCCGCGGTGGCCGAGGTGCTTCGCGGCACGCCGGTCCGGCTGGGCGCCCAGAACCTGTATCCTCAGGACGAAGGGGCCTTCACCGGCGAGGTTTCGGCCCCGATGCTCAAGGAGTTGGGCGTCAGTTCGGTCATTGTCGGCCACTCCGAACGGCGCCAGTACTTCGCCGAAACGGACGAATTCGTCAACCTCAAGGTCAAGTCCGCCCTCAAGCACGGCCTCCAGCCGATCCTCTGCGTCGGCGAAAGCCTGGCCGAGCGGGAAGCGGGAACCACCGAGGACCGGATCAAGACCCAGCTGGCCGGCGGCCTGGCCGACCTGACCCCGGTCGATCTCGCCTCGCTGGTGCTCGCTTACGAACCGATCTGGGCCATCGGCACCGGCCGGACCGCCACCCCGGAACAGGCCCAGGCCGTCCACCGCTTCATCCGGGCCTGGCTGGCCGGCCAGTTTGGGGCCGCGGCCGCCGAAGCCATGCGCATCCAGTACGGCGGCAGCGTCAAACCCGACAATATCCGCTCGCTCATGGATCAGCCGGACATCGACGGCGCGCTGGTCGGCGGCGCCAGCCTCAAGGCGGACTCCTTCCTGGCCATCGTCGGTTTTTGACCCGGGTTCGGCGAACCGGATCCGCCGGCCGCGCCCCGGAGGCCCCCGATGCGAAAGAAGTGCCTGGTGCTCATCTCCGGGGGCCTGGACAGCGCCCTGGCCGCCCGGCTGATGCAGCGGTTGGGTTTCGAGACCGAGGGCATCGCCTTCCTGACCTCTTTTCAACCCATACCGCGCGGCGGCCGGAGCCACTCCGAAGAGGTCTGCGGCCGGCTGGGTATACCCCTGCACCTGGTGCCGCTGGACGAACCGTTCCTGGAAATCGTCCGCTCCCCGCGTTACGGACGCGGCAAGCACCTCAACCCCTGCATCGACTGCAAGGTCCTGATGCTCAGGTCCGCCTGGGAGAAGGCGCGTGAGATCGGCGCCGAATTCCTGGTGACCGGCGAAGTGCTCGGCCAGCGGCCGATGTCGCAGAACCTTTCGGCCCTCCGCCAGATCGAGAAGGCCTCCGGTTTAAAGGGGCTTATCTTCCGTCCACTCTCGGCCCGTTTTCTCGACCCGACCCGGCCGGAGCAGGTTGGGTTGATCGACCGCGAAAGCCTGCCGGCCGTCCAGGGCCGGGGGCGCAAGCTGCTGCTGGCCCTGGCCGCCGAACTGGGCGTCTCCGGATTCTCGACGCCGGCCGGCGGCTGCCTGCTTACTGACGACGGTTTCTGCCGGCGCCTCTCCGACTTGATGGAACTGGACCTTTTTCGGGGCGGGGAGGTTGACCTGGTCAAGGTCGGCCGCTACCTGCGCCTGGGGCCGCGACTCCGGCTGATCGTCGGGCGGAGCGAGAATGAGAACCGCTACCTGCTGGAGCGGGCCGGCGGCCGGGTCCGGCTGGAGGCGCTGGGCAGCGGTCCGGCGGCGGTCGTGCTCGGCCGGCCCGGCCGGGCGGATCTTTTGAAGGCGGCCGCCATCGTGGCGGCCTACACTGACGAGTCGGCGGCCGGACCGGTGCCGGTCCGGATCTCCGATCCGGTCGAAACGGTCACCGCTTCGGCGCTGGACCGTTCCGAGGTGGCCGGGCTGTTCATCTGAACCCGGCCTTGATGCCATGGTGGAAAAGGGCGTGGTTGTTGAAAAATCCGGCCGCCGGGTCTCCATCCGGATGACGGCTCCCGGCGACTGTGACCGCTGCGGGATTTGCGCCGGCGGCCGCCGGCGTTTGCTGGAACTGGAAAGATCGGATCTCGAGGTGGGTGACCGGGTCCGGGTGGAGATTCCCGACTCGGCCCTGGTTCGTTTTTCAATTCTTTTTTACCTGTTGCCGGCCCTGGTTTTTGCCCTCGGGTTCGGCCTGGGCGCCGCGCTCTGGCCGGGCTGGTGGGGCGGCCTGGCCGCGGTCTTTGCCTGGGGGCGTTTTTCCCGGTCCGGCGGCCGGCCGGAAATCGAAGTTCACAAGGAAGAAGGAGACGAAGATGCGCGAGAAGATTGAGAAGGCCCTGGACGAGGTACGGGAGTTCCTGCGGATGGAGGGCGGTGACGTCGAACTGGTCGAGATCAGCGATGACGGCCGGGTCAAGGTTCGGCTGATGGGCGCCTGCGGCCACTGCCCGTTTGCCGCTTTGACGCTCAAGATGCGGGTCGAAAAGCTGGTCAAGGAGCGGGTGCCGGAAGTCAAGTCGGTAGAGTCGGTCGATACCGACGAGCCGTCCGGTCCGGCCGCCTGATCCCTTCTCTTTTTCAGGTCAGGTCCGCGAATCGGCCGGCTCCTTCCTGATCAGCCGGCCGGCGGCCAGGCCGGCCACGCAGACGGCCAGCAGCATCAGGAAGAGGGCGGCGGCGATCAGCGGGTAGTTGCGGCCGGGCAGGAACTTCCGGACCAGGGTCAGCCAGAGGGCGGCGATGGTCGTGACCAGCATGAAAATGGCCGGGACCAGGAAGAGGGCGCGTCCCCGTCCCCGCCGGGTCAGCCAGACCGAAACGGTGATCAGGGTCAGGGCGGCCAGCAGCTGGTTGGCGGCTCCGAAGACCGGCCAGATGATCGTGTAGGCATTGCCCCGGGCCAGCAGGAACATGACCAGCGCCGCCAGGCCGGCATTGAAATAATATGATTTCAGCCAGCCGGCCGGCTTCTGGAAGATTATCCCCCAGACCTCCTCGAAGAGGTAACGTTGGAGCCGGATGCTGGTATCCAGCGTCGTGATGATAAACCCCTCCAGCATCAGTATCCCGAAGATGGTGCCGACGGCTGTCGGCATGCCGAAACCGCGGTTGAGCAAGCCTCCCAGGGCCAGGGCGAAGGCCAGGATCGGGTTGGATTGCAGTCCGCTCTCCGGCGCCGGAAAGACCACCGCCTGGTAGTGGCTGAAGTCGAGCCCGCAGCTCAGGGTGATGATGACCGCGACCGCCATGATCGACTCCAGGAGCATGGCGTCGAAGCCGACCGTCCGGGCGGCCCCTTCCCGCGACAGTTGCTTGGCGGTGGTGCCGCCGGCCACCAGGGCGTGGAAGCCCGAGATGGCCCCGCAGGCGACCGTGATGAAGAGGAAGGGCCAGAGCTGGCCCAGGGCGGGTTTCGCCTGGGCGGCCTGGACATTGAAGGCCGGCACGGCCATCGGCGCGCCCTGGAAGCCGGCGGCCAGGATGCCCATCAGCATCAGGCCGATGCCCAGGTAAAGGATCTGGACGTTGGTGAAGTCCCGCGGCTGCAGCAGCAGCCAAACCGGGATGCCGGCGGCCGCGAAGACATAGATGGTCAGGATCACCCGCCACCAGGCCGGCGGCACGCTGACCGGGTAGGCCAGGCCGAAGGCAACCGCGGCCAGGCAGATGGCCAGGGCCAGGAAACTCCCGGCCACCGGGTTGAGGCCCCGCCGGTAGAGCAGCCAGCCGACCAGGGGCGCCAGCAGGGTGATGAAGATCACCGAGGTGGAGGCGATGCCGCCGATGAAGCCGTATATCTGGCCGCCGGAGTCCTGGATGACGCGCAGCAGGTGCTGTCCCGGCCCGAGGCCGAAGGCCGCCAGCGGCGCCTGCGAGGTCAGCGCGGTCACCGAGAGGTTGAGAAAGGCGGCGTTGACCAGGGTGAGCACCATGATGGCGAAGAGCACGAAGAGGAAGTAACCGGTGTTTCCCAGCTGGCCGCGGGCGATCTCGGCGATCGAGCGGCCCTGGTTCCGGAGGCTGATGAAGACGGCGCTGAAATCGTGGGCGGCTCCGATGAAGATGCCGCCGATGATTATCCACAGGTAGACGGGTACGAAGCCGTAGAGGAGGGCCAGGGTCGGCCCGATGATCGGCCCGGCGCCGGCGATCGAGGCGAAATGGTGGGCGAAGACCACCAGTGTCTTGGACGGGACGTAATCATAGCCGTCGTTGCGCGTGACGGCCGGGGTGGGCCGTTCCGGCTCCTCGCCCAGCACCCGGGCCAGCCCCCGGCTGTAAAGGCGGTGCGCCAGGTGGAAGAGCAGGGCGGTAAGCAGGATGACCAACCAGAGATTCATTTATCCTCCCGATTCTGGATTGGATTCGGACCGGTCTTATCCGGAAATCTTATCACCGGCCGGCCGAATTTTCAAACCGGCCGACCGCCGTCATTACTTGACCGGAGTCGCCGGACGGGCTAAAATAATTGCAGTTGCAAAGAGTGCGTTGCTGCTGGCACCTCTCCGGGCTGGTTGGGACGGGGAAAAAGGGGCGTTTTTTAAAGTACCGAGAGAAGAAGATGCTCAGACAATTCTGCAAGTCCAAGATCCAGGGATTGGTGGTGACCGGGACGGACCTCAACTATCCCGGTAGCATCACCATTGACTCCGCCCTGGCCGAAAAGGCCGATCTGCTGCCGTTCGAGATGGTCCAGGTCCTGAACCTTGCCAACGGCGCCCGGATCGAGACCTACTATATCCCGGGCGAGCCCGGCCGCGGCCAGGTCTGCCTGAACGGCGCCGCCGCCCGCTGGTTCGAGGCGGGCGACCGGGTAATCGTCCTTTCGACCGCTTTTTATAGCGCGGAAGAACTCCGCGGCTTCCAACCCAGGATTCTGCTCACCGACCAGGAGAACCGCATAAAAGAAATCAGATAGTGAAGGAGGCGTCCATGCGTTTAGGTCAGCAAGCCCGTGAAAAAGCCACCGGTTATGCCGCGACCCGGACGGTAAAAGCCATCCTGGCTCTGATGCCACGAATTTCCAACACCACCCTGATCCGTCTTACCCACCTGGCCGAACTCCTGGTGGCCGATACCGCCCAGAAGGAACGGGTGCGCGTCATCAGGGAGAAGTTCGAACGGAATCACCCCAGCCTGGAGGCCGCCAAGCGGATTGCCCGCCGCCTTTCGGTCCCGGCCCGCGAGAAGTTGATCCACAACCTGGTCGTGAACGGTATGCTGCTGGGTACCCGCCGCCGCAACTCCATCCGGGAGTCAGAGGGCTGGCGGCCGCCCTTCTTCATCGTGATCAGCCCCACCATGCGCTGCAACCTGAATTGTATCGGCTGTTACGCCGGCAGTTACGAACGCCAGGACGTGCTGGCCTCCGCCGATCTTGACCGTATTTTGAACCAGGCCAGGGAACTGGGCATTTACTTTGTTACCATCTCCGGCGGCGAACCTTTCATGCGCGAAGACCTGCTCGATCTCATGCAGCGCCACAACGACATCTACTTCCAGGTTTACACCAACGGTACCCTGATCACCGACCGGGTGGCCGACCGGCTGGCCGCCCTGGGCAACGTGGCGCCGGCCATCAGCGTCGAGGGTTACCAGGCCGAGACCGACCACCGGCGCGGCACCGGCGTCTACCGGAAACTGGAGCAGGTGTGGAAAAAGCTGGTGGAGAAGGGGGTTATGTTCGGCTTTTCCGCCACGCCGACCCGCCACAACCTGGAACTGCTCTTCAGCGACGGGTTCATTGATTCGATGATCGAGGCCGGCGCCCTCTTCGGCTGGTATTTTCACTACATTCCGATCGGTTCGCGTCCCGATGTCAACCTGATGCCGACTCCCGAACAGCGCGCCTATGCCCGG
>JAKJFK010000072.1 GCA_022704925.1 candidate division TA06 bacterium
GAGCCGGCCCAGCTCCTCCCGCAGGAGGCGCAGGATGGCTTCCCGGCCGGCCGCGGCACTGATGTCGGCCGCCAGGTAGCGGTGGTCCGCCCCGGGCAGGCCGCCGATCACCCCGGCCCCCTCGCCGGCCGGCCGCAGATCGACCGCCAGCACCCGGAAATCAAGGCCGGCCAGCTCCCGGGCCACGGCCAGGCCGATTCCCTGGGCGGCGCCGGTCACGCAGGCGACTCGGTTCATTTCGTCATCCCTCCGGCTCGCTTCGGACCGTCCAGCCAGACGGCCAGCAAGCCATCGTCCGGATCGAAGATCAATTGGTAGAGAACCTTCTCCAGGCGGTTGCCCGTCCCGCGCCGGAAGGGCGCCTTCACCCGGCCCATCAGGTAACTGAGCAGCTGGACGTTCTCGGCCCCGGCCTCCAGGTACTCCAGCACGTCGCGACCGCGGTAGACGCCGCCGGTGGCCGAAACCGGCAGTCCCGGGAACTCCCGTTTGATCCGGCGCACCTGCTCGAGGTTGAGGCGGCGCAGGCCCGGCCCGCCGTGGCCGGAGGCGAATTCCGGCCGGTAACCGCGGTTGGCCACCACCAGTCCGTCGGCGCCGCCCTCAACCGCCGCCCGGGCCATTTGAACCTGGTAATCGATTCCCCAATCCAGGTTGAGCAGTTTCGGGAAGACGCGCAGGGAAGGCCCGGCCCGCTTGACCAGGGCCGGCACGCTCCGGTACCAGCGCAGGATGTTGGCCTGGTCCTCGGTGTAGCGGTCGCTGGAGAGGAAGGGGCAGAAATCGATCTCGAGGTGCCGGTAGCCCAGCTGGCCGAGGCGGCCGGCGGTATGGCTCCACTCGTCGGCCCGGAAATCCTCGCCCGGCCGGGGCAGGTGGCAGAGCAGGGAGGCCACGACGCTGAAGGAGCCGTAGCTGTCCTCGGCCGCCGCGGCCCCGGCGAAATCGAGGTACTCGTCCAGGCCGCGGATGTCCAGCCGGCCGTCCCAGTGGATGATCGGGAAGGCGCCGGCGGTATCCTCCGGCTCGTAGTAGGTCCGCACCGAGGTGGGTTTAATCCGCTGGCGCGCCATTGAACAGGCGCCGTCCGGACTCTCGCCGACCACCGATTTCAGGACGCAGCCGGCGTAACCGGCCTTCCGGATGGCCTGCACCTGGGAAAGGGTCAGCGTCAACTGGCCGGGCGCCACCAGCAGCGGGTTCTTCAAGGTCTGGCCGCCGTAGCGGGCCGCCAGGGAAAGGCCCAGTTCGGAGAGCACCCGCGCCTCCAGGTCCCGGTCCAGCGGCCGGTCCCGGTACCAGTCGGCCAGTTCGGCCAGCCGCTTGCGCCCGTCAGCCATGGTCATCTCCGGCCGGGCCGGTCAACCCCGGTAAAAGGCGAGAAAGGAACGGTAGCTGGACCAGAGGTCGGCCTTGTGGCTGACCTCCTGGGGCGAGTGCATGGAGAGCAGGGCCGGGCCGATGTCGATGGTCTCGATGTTCTGGCGGGCCAGGTACTTGGCCACGGTGCCGCCGCCGCCCTTGTCGACCTTGCCCAGTTCCCCGGTCTGCCAGAAGACCCGGTGCTTCTCGAAGAGGCGGCGCAGGTAGGCGACGTACTCGGCGCTGGCCTCGCTGGCGCTGTACTTGCCGGCCCAGCCGGTGTACTTGGTCATGACAGTGCCATAGCCGAGGCGCGGCGAATTCTGAGGCTCGGAGACATCCTTGTAGGAAGGATCGAGGCCGGCGCTCACGTCGGCGCTCAGGGCGTAGGAACGGCCGCAGACGCGGTCCAGCTCCAGCCCCTGCAGGCCGGAGGCCTCGGCCAGGAAAACGCGCAGGAAGACCGACTGGGCGCTGCCGACTCCCTCGCTGCCGATCTCCTCGCGGTCGAAGAGCAGGCAGACGGCCGTGTACTCGGGCTCGTCCAGGTCCAGGACGGCCTTGAGGGCGGTGTAGGCGCAGATGCGGTCATCCTGGCCGTAGCCCAGGATGCAGCTGCCGTCCAGGCCGAGGTCGCGGGCCGGACCGGCCGGTACGATCTGGAGGTCGGCGCTGATGAAGTCCTCCTCGGTGAAGCCGTACTTCGCCCGCAGCCGGCCCAGGATCGCCTCCTTGACCCGGCCGGGGGCCTTCTTCTGATCGGCCTTCTTCGCTTCCGCCGGCAGGGAGCCGATGAGCAGGTTGAGCGCCTCGGCCTGGACGGCCTCCGACATCTTCCTTTCCATCTGGTCCTTGGCCAGGTGCGGCAGCAGGTCGGTCACGGTGAAGACCGCCTCATCGGCCGCCTCGCCCAGCGTCACCTTCCGGCACTCGCCGTTCTTGAGGGCCACCACCCCGTGCAGGCTGAGCGACCGGGTCACCCACTGGTACTTCTTGATGCCGCCGTAGTAGTGGGTCTTGAGCAGGGCCAGCCCCTCGTCCTCGACCAGCGGCTGCGGCTTGAGGTCGAGCCGGGGCGCGTCGATGTGGGCGGCCACCAGGTGGAAGCCGTCCTTGAAGGGGCGGCGTCCCCGGACCAGCAGGCCGACCGTGGCGTTCTTGTTGACCAGGCAGACCCGATCCGAAGCCCGGCGGCCGCCCGGTTCCCGAAAACCGCGGGCCCGGGCCATCGAGACGGTGCGGTCGATGAATTCCCGTTCGGTCTTCACCTCGGAGAGAAACGCCCGGTAGGCCCCGGCGAAGGCGAAAACCTCCTTCTTCTCCGCCTCGCTCAGGTTATCCCAGACCAGGGTTCGTTCGTAGGTCAGCTTGCCGTTTTCCATCTTCCACCTCCCAGGAAGTAAAGCAGCCCGCCGACCAGGCTCTGGGTCAGCGTCAGGCCGAGTATGATCAGACCGAGGGCCAGCGCGTTCTCCCGGCCCATCTGGCCCTGAAAAAAAAGCGTGTAGGCGGTCTCCCGCGCCCCCAGGCCGCCCAGCGAGGGCACCAGCGCGAAGGACCAAACCAGGGGCACGTAGGCGCAGAGGGAAACGAACGTAACCGGCGTCCCCAGCGCCCGGGCCACCAGGTAAAAGGCGGCCAGCTGCAGGCCCTGGCTTCCGAAGGAGCAGGCCAGCGATCCCAGCAGGCGGGCCGGTTCCTCCAGGTAGGCACGGCCGCCTTGATAGACTCGCTTCAACAGCGCGCCGAAACGGCCCCAGCCCTCCAGGCCGAGCCGGCGCGCCAGCCGGACGGCCAGGCCCCGCCAGGCCAGCAGGAGCAGAAAGAAAAGCAGGGCCAGGAAGATGGCCGTCACCGTCCAGGCCGCCGCCCCGGGCAGCCGGTCGAAATTGACGATCACCGCCAGGTAACCCAGGGTCATGATCGAGAAGACGCCCACCAGGCGGTCCATCACGATCGAGAGGCCCAGGTCCAACTTGCCGCTCCGGCCGTGCAGCAGGTAGTATCCCTTCACCAGGTCCCCGCCGGCGCCGGTAGGCAGGAAGTTATTGAAGAAGATGCCGATGAAGGTCAGCCGCAATAGAAAATGATAAGGCACCGACCGGCTCCCGACCAGCAGCCACCAGCGGCCGGCGATGAAAAGCACCGAGGCCAGCGCCAGCAGGACCGCACCGGCCAGAGCGGCCGGGTCGGCGGCGGCCAACGTCGCCGGCAGGGCCGTGATGTCGACCAGGGGCAGGCGCGGCGAGATGAACCGGCTGGCCGGCACCGCCAGGATGAAGATCAGCAGGCCGCTGACCAGGCACCGGACGGCCACGCCCAGGAACCGCTTCATTTTCGGCCGGCCGCCTGGTCGGCCAGGGCCCGCACCAGGGCCCGGCCGAAATCGTCGGCCGCCTCCGGACCGTTGGCGGTGATCAGACGGCCGTCGACGACCACCGGCCGGTCCTGGTACTCAGCCCCGGCGGCCTTCAGAACGTCAATCTCCTCGCCCGGAAAGACCGTGGCCCGGCGGCCGGCCAGCACGCCGGCGCGGGCCAGTATCCCGGGCGCGATGCAGATCGCCGCCACCACCAGTCCCCGGCTCCAGGCCCGGCCGGCCAGGTCCAGCGCCCGGCTGTCCTCGAAGTAGCCGGTGGCGCCGGGGCCGCCGACAAAGACCAGCCCGGCATAATCGCCGATCTCCGCCTCGGCCAGCGAAATTTCGGCGGCCGCCTGGCCGCCCAGCTTGCCCCGGGCCGGGCCGGCCTGGCCGGCCGCGGTCACCACCAGGTGGCCGGCCGCTTCCAGGGCGGCCTTCGGCTTGAAGTACTCCTCGTCGCGGAAGCCCTCGCGGGCGATCACCACGAGCACCTTCACGGCTGCCTCCCCAGTCCGGCCAGGTAGCCGGCAAAGACCCGGGCGTCATTCAGCAGGTTGGAGACCAGGCAATACTCGTTCGGCTGATGGGCAATGCCGAGCACGGTCGACCAGACCGCCGCCGGGTAGCCGGCCTGCCGGACGAAGGAGGCGCAGGTTCCCCAGCCGACGCCGGCCACCCGGGTCCTGACCCCGCTGGCCGCCCGGACGGTCCGGGCGAACTCCTTTATCTCCGGGGCCTCGGGATCGGTGCCCGTGGCCGGGGCGCGTTGAACAAAGCTCAAGCTGATCTTGACGCGCCGCTCCTTTTCCACCTGCGCCTTCAGCTTCTTCAGCTCGCCCATCACCTTCGGAACCGGGTGGCGCGGCAGGATGCGGCAGTCAATGTAGAAGGTGTCACTGCCGGGAATGGTGTTGATGTTGGGAACGTTGGCCAGCCGCTTGGTCGGCTCAAAGGAGGAGAAATCCGGGCTATAGAGCGGGTCGCGGCCGGCGAAACGGCGGCGCAGCCGCTCCAGCCGGCTGACCAGGACCGAGGCCGCCTCCATGGCGTTGATGCCCTGGTCGGCCATCGAGCCGTGGCACTGGCGGCCCAGGGTGCGCACCTCCAGCCAGACCAGGGCCTTTTCGGCCACCTCGATGAGCGAGCCGTCCGGGCTGCCGCCGTCGGGAACGATGAAGAAATCGCCCGGCCGGAAGAGGCTCTTGCGACCGGCCATGTACTTGATGCCGTAGGTGCTGATGGTCTCCTCGTCGGCGACCAGGGCCAGGCAGAGGTCGCCGGCCGGCTGCAGGCCGAGGCGGCCGAGCAGTTTCGGAAGGTAGAGGGCGGCGATCAGCGACTGGCCGTTATCCTCGGTGCCGCGCCCGTAGATCCGGTCGCCGCGGCGCACCGGCCGGTAGGGATCGGTCTGCCAGAGGGCCGGGTCGCCCGGCGGCACCACGTCCAGGTGGGCAATGATCCAGGTCCGGCCGGCCCGGCGGTCGCGGCCGGCCAGGGTGGCGACCAGGTTCGGCCGGGGCCCGGCCGGGCTGGGGGCGTCATAGTGAACGATCTTCTCCCAGCCGGCCTCCCGGCAGAGGGCCTCGGCCCGGATCGCCTTCTTCATTTCGCCCGCGCCGCCGGAGACCGGGCTGACGGCCGGGATCGAAACCAGCTCCATCAGGCTGGCCGTCAGCTCCGGTTCCAGCCGCTTCAACTCGCGATTGATTCCGCCCAGGATCTTTTCGTTCGGGGTCATCTCAACCAGGTCTCCAGGTTTTCGGATACAAAGAGATCGTCGTTAAGGTCCGGGTAAGCGCGCCTGACCCGGTCGATTTCGCTCCGCTGGCCGGGTGAAAGCCGCTCGGCCCGGTTCAGACACCGGATTCCCTTCAGCAGGCCGGACCGCTGCAGCACCAGGTGGATGCCGGAAAGGCAGCCGCGGAATCCGTGGGCCGGATCAAAGACGGCCGCGTTGACGTCGGTGATGGCCGCGCCCAGCGTCAGCAGGTCGTCCAGGGGACCGCCGGCGGCGCGCCGCCGCTTGATGAGCGCCAGCAATTCCACCGCCCGCCGGGTCCAGAAGGACCAGTGGCCGAGCAGACCGCCGGCGAAGCCCTGCCGCCGCCCCCGGAACTCCCAGCCGGTGAGCAGGTCGCCGACGATGTTGTCGTCGTTGCCGGTGTAGAGGGCGATGTCGGTGCGGCCGGATTCGGCGACCGCCCGGACCACGTCCAGAGTGTGGTAACGGTTGAAGGGGGCCACCTTGATGGCGACCACCCGCTCGATCTCGACGAACCGGCGCCAGAACTCGTAGCCGAGGACGCGGCCGCCGACCGAGGGCTGCAGGTAAAAGCCGAAGAGCGGGATGGCCTCGGCCACCGCCCGGCAGTGCCTGACCAGCCCGGCATCGCTGACCCCTTGAAGCGCCGCCAGCGAAAGCAGCCCGGCCTGGTACCCGAGCTCGGCCGCCCGGACCGCTTCGGCCACCGCCGGCCGGGTGGTCCCGCAGATGCCGGCCACCTTGACCAGCGGCCGGTCCGCTTCGGCCGCGGTCTCGGCGGCCAGTTCCAGGACCGGGTCCAGCAGGCCGGTCTTCGGATCGTGAATCTCGAACTGAGTGGTGTGGACGCCCACGGCCAGGCCGCCGGCGCCGGCCGCCAGGTAGTACCGGGTCAGGGCGCGCTGGCGCCGTTCGTCCAGCCGCAGGCCATCGGTCAGGGCCAGGGGATGGGCCGGGATCACCTGCCCTTCCAGCAGCAGGGCGCGCACCGATTTCAAGTCCGTTTTTCCTTTCATCAGAACTTCCCGTCGCGGGTGTCGAAGTGGGTCGGCTTCTTCCAGGTCGGACCGCCGGAGCGGACCCACTCGGCCACCCAGGCGACCATCGTCTCGACCTCGACCCGGGGCGGTCCGAAGAGTTCCCGGCACTGGCCGGCGTCGGCCAGCAGGGCGGTGCCGGATTCGACTCCGCTGAATACCGGCTGGCGCTGGAATTCCCGTCCGAAGGCCTCGGCCAGGTCGCGGACCCGGAAGGTGCCGGGACCGGTCAGGTTCAAGAGTCGGGGCGGCACCTCGGCGATTTCGAGAGACCGGATGGTAAAGGCGTTGGCATCACCCTGCCAGATGAAGTTGACATGACCGGTCGCCAGGTCCAGCGGTTCCCCGCGGAAGACCCGCTGGGCGATGTCCAGCAGCACCCCGTAACGCAGGTCGATCGCGTAGTTGAGGCGGAGGATGACCGCCGGGGTTTGGTAGCGGCCGCAGAAGTACTGGAAGACGCGTTCCCGGCCCAGGCAGGACTGGGCGTACTCGCCCACCGGGCCGGTCGGGTCGGTCTCCCGGCTGCCGCCGGAATCAACCGGCACGAAAGGGTAAACGTTCCCGGTCGAAAAGGCCGCCAGCCGGCTGGCGCGGAATTTTTCGGCCACCAGCGCCGGCAGGTAGGCGTTGCTGGCCCAGGTAAACGGCTCGTTGCCGGTGGAGCCGAACTTGACGCCCACCATGTAGATGACGTTGCGGGCCTCCGGCAGCAATTCCAGGAAGGAACGGTCCATGAGGTCGCCGGCCAGGGTGCCGATGCCGGCCGACTCCAGTTTCTCGCGCAGGGACGGGTCGGAGAAACGGGCGACCCCGGTCACCCGGCCGCGGCGGCCGGAGCGGTCCAGGGCGCGCCGCACCATCCGGGCCAGGGAGACGCCCATCTTGCCGGCCACTCCCAGCAGGATAAAATCGCCGTCCAGCCGGGCCACGCTCTCCACCACTTCCGGGGTGGGCTCGGAAAGCCGGTCTTCCAGTTCGGACTCGTTTTTAATCATCTGGGAAAATGTTTGAAGTACGCGGTGGAATCCCGATTTTTCTAATATTTTACCATAAAATCAGGGAAGGCCGAGCCGCTGGTGAACCGGCGGTATCAGCCGGCAGCCGGGATGGACGGCGGCCGCCGTCCGGAAGAGTTCCTGAAGCCGTTCGCAACCGATCGCCGGCCGGCCGCGGCCGTCAACCTCGGGCTGGATGACCAGCATCCCGGCCGGACCGGCCGCGGCAACCAGGCGGGCCGCCCGGGCCGTCTCGGCAGCCGTGGTCCACCGGTTGACCACCACCTTGACGAAGGATTCGGCCGGCAGGCGGCGGCAGGCCAGCCAGAATTCCCGATGCGCCTTCCAGAGGGGCGGACCGCCGCCGGTGGAGGGCAGTTTCACGTCCATGGCCACGAAATCGAGCCAGGGGCCGAGCCGCTCGAGCGCCCCGGTCAGGGTGCCGTTGGTTTCGAGGTAGATCTTCAAACCCCGTTCCTTGAGGCCCGGCAGCCAGCCGGCCAGGAACTCCGCCTGCAGAAGCGGCTCGCCGCCGGTGATCGAGATGGAGTGAAGGGCGGGCGCGGCGCGGACCAGCCGAAGCACGCTCCGGGTCAGCCCGGCGCTTCCGAGCCGCCGGACCGGGAGCTTCCGGCCGACCAGGTCGCAGTAGCGGCAGGCGAGATTGCAGCCGGCGAAGCGGACGAAGACCTGGGGGCAGCCCAGGTAGAGGCCCTCGCCCTGGATGGAAAAAAAGACCTCGCTAATCCGGGCCGCCATCGTCGAGCAGCGGGTCGGTCCGGCCGGCGCCG
>JAKJFK010000288.1 GCA_022704925.1 candidate division TA06 bacterium
CCGCCTGTCCTGGAACCAGCGCAGTTTCTCTGGACGGATCGGAGCGTCCGGGTTCTGGTTGAAAACCAGGAAGCTGTTCCCCAGGGTGGGGCCGGCGTTGTAGAGGGTGAAGTTCCGGCGCCGCTCCTGCGGCTTCAGAAGCCGGTAATCCTGGCCGCGCACCGAGATGGCGTCCACCTCGCCCTGCAGGAACTTCAGCAACTCGGCGTTCTGGTCCGGCACCACCAGCATCACCACCCGCTTCAGGTACGGCAGCGCCCTTCCCTGCGCGTCCTTCATCCAGTAACCGGGATTGGCCTGGAAGACCAGCCGTTCGCCGATCCGGTACTCCCGAAGGCTGAAAAGTCCGTTCCCGATCAACGCCTCCGGAGGCGTATCCACTCCCCAGGCGGTGTTGAAACGGCCGGCCTGGAGCGCCGGCAGCAGCCGGTGGCGGGGCAGGATTTCCTGGCCCAGCTGGCGCAGGAAGGGCGCGAACGGCGCCGGCAGGATGAACCTGACCCGGTCCTCGGCCACTTTTTCCACCTTGATCGGCCGCCCGGCGATCAGGAAGACATCCCTCGAACTGGTCGGCACCTCCGGGTTGTAAATCAGGTCCCGGAAGGTGAAGACCACGTCGTCGGCGCTGACCGGCCGGCCGTCCATCCAGCGGGCCGGCCGCAGTTTGAACTCCCAGACCCGGCCGTCGGGGCTGACCTGCCAGCTTTCGGCCAGGCCCGGTTCCACCTCGGCGGTGACCCCGTTCATCCGGGTCAGGCCTTCAAAGAGGTAGGCGGTTACGGCGGTGGAACTGCTCTCCTGGGCCAGGATGGAATTGAAGGTCTTGGGATCGGAGGTGGTGGACAGGACCAGGGTATCCGGCCGCGAGGTGATCCGGCGCGAGGCCTGGCAGCCGGCCAGCAGCAAAGACAAGCCCAGGCCGCCGAGACAGACCCGGAACCAGGGAGATCCCCGGCGCCGTCTGGGTGGTGCCGGGGATCCGGCGCGCGGCCCGAAGCCGCGCCGGAAGTTGAACGCCTGGAGGTGGGACACGCGGTGAACTTATTCCAGGGGCTGGTCTGGGGCCGGAAGCGGCTGCGCGGGCTGGGCCGGCAAGCTCAGGCTGCGCTTGATGACCGATGTCTGAGCGCGCCCGACGAAGACGGTCATCAGGGTGGAGGTTATGATGAACGCCGCCGCCAGCGCCGCGGTAATCCCGTTGATAACCTTCGGCGTCGAGGCCCCGAAGACGTTCTCGGCCGCCCGGGCGCCGCCGAAGATGTTGGCCGAAGCCGCGCCTTTTCCGCTCTGGATCAACACGGCGCCGACCAGCAGCAGGCTTACCAGGATATGCACTGCGATCAATAAAGTAACCATTCTTTTTATTATATGCCTTCTGCCACATCCTCGTCAACCGCCGTCCCGATCACGACCGGCCGGCCGCCCCCTCCCTCTTTGACAAAAACGGCGAAAATAGTTATTATTTCCCTTAATATTCAATTTGGCGGGATCCTTCCGGTCAACTTAACTAATTTTCCAACCAGCGGAGGCGGCATGCTGCGGATCAAGAAAATCGGGATGGCCAATGGACGGCGCACCCAAAAATGGCTGGCCCTCGGCCTGGCCGCTCTCACCCTGCTCTTCGGAGCCGCCTGCGGCGGCAGCGGCGGCGGCAGCGGCATCCGCTGGCCGG
>JAKJFK010000073.1 GCA_022704925.1 candidate division TA06 bacterium
CCCAGCTGGACCAGCCGGATGGCGAAGGCTTCCACCATCCGGCCGCTCCGTCCGGCGCCGGCCAGGAAGAGCTTCGGCGCCTTCAATATCTCCGCCGCGGCCGCCTCGAACTGGCCGGGATCGATTTTCTCCAGGCTGGCGGCCACCTCCGCGGCGATCCGCTTCAGGTTTTCTTTCACCGCGACGGAAACCCCCTTCCTCAGAACAACTCCTTCAGCTTCTCGGCCGGCAGCGGCTTCTGGAGGTAGCTGCCGAGGAAGTAGCAGAGGCCGCAGCCGATCAGCACGATGAACTCGAGGGTTCCCATGCCGATCTTGCCCCGGGCGGTGAAGATCGCGCCGATCAGGGTGGACAGCACCCCGTAGACCATGCAGAGGATGGCCCCGGAGGCGGTGGCCCGCCGCCAGTAGAAGGAGGCGGCGGTGCAGAAGATGAAGATCCCGCCCAGCCCGATCGAGGCGTAGCCCATGAAGACCGCCAGCAGCTCCGGCGGCTTGTGGAAGGTCCAGTAGAAGGGAATGAGCAGGAAGATGGCCAGCAGGACCTTGGTGAGTTTCAGCAGGACTTTGTCCGGGGTCTGCGGCCGCCAGATGTGGATGATGTCCCGGGTCACGTTGCCGGCCATCACCATCAGCATCCCGGCCAGGGTCGAGAGGGCGGCCGCGAAGACGCCGGTGATGTAGAGCGTCGAGAGGAAGGTGCCGCCGGCCGCCATCGCCAGGTAGGGCGCGGCCAGGTCGGCCTTCCAGGGCGCGAGGCCCAGCAGCTGGGGTCCGAAGTGGGCCCGGCTGCAGAGGCCGGTGATGGCATTCAGGAAGATGGGCGGCCCGGCCACCAGGAAGACCATCAGCGTCAGCAGCATCATGTCCTTCCGGGTCATCTTCCGCATGCCCAGGAAACGGGCGACGTTGTGCGGGAAGCCGACGGCCATGGTCAGGAAGATGAAGAAGGTGGAGACGATGCCGACCGGGTGCGAGAAGAGCTGGGTGTTGCCGGTGGCCGGCAGGTCGGTCCGCATCAACGCCAGCAGGCTGGGATTCTCGGCCATCAGCTTCAGGTTCATGGCCGCCGGGCCGCCGACGAAGACCAGGGCGGCCAGGCCCAGCGCGAAGCAGGCCACGCCCAGGACCGCCCCCTGGATGGCCAGCGACCACTGGGTGCCGGTGTAGCCGCCGACGATCATGTAGATGAAGACCACCACCGTCGAGAGCAGCAGGCACCAGAAGGTGGGCAGGCCGGTTACCGCGTGCCAGCAGGTGGCGCCGGCCTTGAACTGGCCGACCGCGTAGAGGGTGGTGAAGAAGATCATGACCAGGGCCGCCAGCGACTGGACGACCCGGCTCTGGAACCTTATGCCGAGAACGTCCGGCACCGTCCGGGCCCCGAATTTGGCCGAGTACTGCTGCATCTTGCGGCCGGTCAGGAAGAGGCAGGGAATGATGCCGAAGAGGGTCCAGATGCCGGCGAACCACATGCCGGACCAGCCGACCTGGTAAGTGACCCCCATCATGCCCAGGGTCGCCCAGCCGCTCAGCCAGGTGGCCCCCAGCGCCAGCCCGGTCATGACCGGGCCGATGTCCCGGTGGCCGACCAGGAAGTGTTCGAAGGTGGCGGCCTTCTTGCGGCTGAGGAACCCGACCGCGAAGCAGACCGCCAGCATCAGGCCGAGTCCGACGGCGGCCCAGGCGCCATAAGCGAACCCGGGTACCGGAACCGGGGCGAAGATCAGCTCATTCATCTTTCCACCCCCGCAGCGTGAAACGAAGCCCGACCACGATCAGCAAGACGCTGGCGATGATTACCATCCACCAGGCAAACCATCCCATTCCCATCGGGTCCCCCTTTCCTTGGATAAGGATACGATGCCCCTATTGTATCACAGGCAAATCGGACCCTGTCCACTCCGGCGCTTGCTTTTCAGCCGTTCAGGGTCGCGACCAGGCGGTCAATCTTGGCGGCCTCGTCCCGGGTGAGGGGTCCGAAGGCCAGCGCGCCGCAGTTCTCCTCCACCTGGGCGACGGTCTTGAAGCCGGGGATGGGTATGGTCTGGGGACTGATCGCCCACAGGTAAGCCAGGGCGCCCTGGGTCAGGCTCCGGCCGCCGCCGGTCAGGATCGGCCGCAGTTGATCCAGCAGGTCGATCTTCCGGCCGGCGTCCCCGTCTTCCCTGAAGTTCCAGGTGTACCGGACATCCTCGGCCGGGAAGGCGGTCTGGTGGGTGAACTTGCCGGTCAGCAGCCCCTTGGCCAGCGGCCCCCGGATGATGCTGGCCAGGTCGTTCTCCTCGCAGATCGCCAGGGTTTCCCGGTTGCCGCCGAAGACCGAGAAGTTCTGCTGGATGGCCGCGCAATGGGCCCCGGCGGCGAAGAACCGGGCCGATTCGGGGCTGTCGGTCGACCAGCCGTACCAGCGTATCTTGCCGGTCTTTACCAGGCCTTCCAGGGTATCGCGGATTTCGGCCATCCGCTCGTGGCGGCCGAGGTGAAACTGGTAAAGGTCGAGATAGTCGGTCTTCAGCCGCCGCAGGCTGGCCTCGCAGGAGGCCGTTACATACTCCGGCGTGATATCTTCGTGGGGTCCGAACTGGTCGCGGGTCGCCTCGTTGAAGGCGTAGCCGAACTTGGAGGCGATGACCACCCGGTCCCGCCGGCCGGCCAGCGCCACGGCCAGCACCTTCTCGCTGTGGCCGGCCCCGTAAGTGTCGGCGGTGTCGAAGAAGTTGACGCCCATTTCAATCGCCCGGTGGATGGCCCGGATCGATTCCTGATCGTCCACCTTTCCCCAGCCGACCGGCTTTCCCTTTTGAATGGTTTCCCCGCCGATGGCCCAGCAGCCCAGGCCGAGGCCGCTGACCTCGATGCCGCTCCGTCCCAGTTTTCGCTTCTCCATGCCTGCCCCCTTTTGGTGTGGCGTGAACCGCTCCGGGCTATATTTTAACACAGGCGGTTTCGGACGCCGGATTAAGCTGCAATTATATAATTATATGTTTTATTCAAAGTTAACCCCTATGCTTGACAACGGAAAGTTTTTATTGTATTTTTATATTGAAGAAACTTTTAGGGTGGGATTTACGGGTGCCGGTAATTAAATTTTGTCTGGCGCCGGTTATCGTTGGCCGGGGCGGAATTTGTGCCGGTTTAAATCTTAAGAAAAAAGAAAGGGGGTGAGGCCAGGCGATTGAGGCGGTTGGTTTTCAATCCATATATTTCATCGAGGTGAAAAATGAGGAAAAGAGGATTTACGCTGATTGAACTCCTGGTTGTCATTGCCATCATCGCGATCCTGGCGGCGATGCTGCTGCCGGCTCTCTCGAAGGCCCAGGAACGGGCGCGCCAGGCGACCTGTACGAACAACCTGAAGCAGATCATGCTGGCGGTCCTGATGTACATGGAGGACTATAACGGCTGGCTGCCTTACCATTACGGCGACGGGAACGGGACCGGCAGCGTGCCCGGCAACTGGATGTGGAGCCTGGCCCATCCCTCCAACGCCCAGTACATCAAGAACCTGAAGGTCTTCATCTGCCCGAGCGGCAAGGGTTTCCCGAAATACTACGCCAACTGGCCGCAAGGATACCAGTGGCCGGGCAAATACACCTACGGCATTCCCTACGACGGCTGGGCGGCGATGCAGAAGTGCACCCGCTTCGAGGCGGAGCGGAAGGCGGCCGGCGCGGGCGTCACCATTGACCGCCTGCCCTACGCGGCCGATTCCAGCCGGGTGGTGGACGGTACCTGGGGCGGCTGGACTTACTATTCGATCACGGGTGTGCCCTCCACGGCCAACAGCCTGACGACCCAGTATTACCCGCGGGCCATTCACAGTGGAAAAGTCAACATGGCCTTCATGGACGGCCACGTGGAGACCGTCAGTCTGGATGACATGAGCTACAACACTTCCTTGCGGACCTGGTGGAAATGAAATCGCATCCGGTGAGGTGAAACATGAGAAAATTAAAGAAGGCGGGCTTTACCCTGATTGAACTCCTGGTGGTGGTGGCCATCATCGCCATCCTGGCCGCCCTGCTGCTGCCGGCCCTGAACGCGGCCCGGGAGAAGGCCTACGCGGCCCAGTGCATGAGCAACCTGAAGCAGCTCGGCACCACCATGCGGATCTACTGGAACGACAACGACGACTACCTGCTGGCCTCCTGGTGGGGCGACGTGGGCGTATCCCGGCCCAGTTACCCGGAGATGCTCTATAATGAGAATTACGTCAAGAACCAGGAGGCCTTGCGGTGTCCGAAGTTCGGCACGAAGGCGATGGACCGCCGGGCTTACTGCTACCCGTCCCGGGGCTCGATGGGTGAGGGCTACTACACCGGCACCTCGGGCGGCAGCGGGTTGTTCCTGTTCGTCTTTGACTACCCCGCCAACGGGAACTGGCCGAACAAGATGGCCACCACCCGCTACCGGGCCAAGGACGTGCGGCGGCCGGAGCGGCTCATCTTTTCGATGTGCGGAACCCTGGCCGGCAATACCAACATCGGCAACTATCAATACACCTTCTCGAGCGTTGGCAGTAACGGTACCTCCTACTACTCTCCCGGGAGTTACTACGGCCTGTGCACCGGCGTGCCCACGCACCGGGGCGGCACCAACTTTCTTTTCTACGATGGCCACGTGGAGTTTTTGACCACCGACCAGTGCAAGGATACCAACTACTGGTACAACAACCCCTGAGGCGATCCGGAAAAGAGTCTTTGTAAAGACGGCCGGCGGTCTTTCCCGACGCCGGCCTTCTTTTTTGTGCCTCGTTCTTTAATGTTACCCGGGGTCGTTTTTGGCTCAAAACCTCTTAAGGAATGGATACCCGTCTACAACATACGGGCATGACGGACTTTTTGAAATTCGTCTGAACAACCAATCCAAGGCCCTGAAGTGTACGCCGAGTTTTTTGTACTTGGCTTTGCCAAGCCTGAGCCTGTCGAAGGCTTCAGGGGTCATTCCCTCATGCCTGTCCCCGCATGTGGTAGGCGGGGATCCAAGTAAGACGTATTCCATAATCATCAGTAGGAGGGAATCCAGCAGTAGCATGTCATTCCCTCTCGTAGTAGGAGGGAATCCAGGCATTTATCAGTTAAAACCTCTTAAGGATTGGATGCCCGCCAACTATCCGCGGGCATGACAGGCGTTTTGGATACCCGCCTACTATCCTCCGACGCTGAAAAATGAGCTTCGGCGGACAAGTCCGTGGGCATGACGGGCGTACGACATGAGTGCATGACGGACAAGAAGCATCTCCGCCCGCCTTTTTTCGGTCATTATAGATTATATAATATATAAAAATTTGACAAAGAAGGTGCGCATGGCTTAAATTTAGATGATATATACGGAAGAAAATCCGGGCCGGCCAGCGGGCCGCCTCCCGGATGGCCGCCATCAAGGGGCGGGCCGCCGGTCAATTATCCCGTTATTGATATTTATAATTAAACAAGAAAAACCAAAAACGGATTTCTCTGGCAAATCGGTGGGTAGTCAATTACCGGCACGCTTTCAGGAGGCATAAACATGCAGCGCATCATGCGTACCTGGATTTTATCCTTGTTTTTGGCCGGTTTCTTTTTGTCGGTTTTGCCCGGGTACGCGGCCGGCCAGGTTGCCCGGGCGCCCGGCCTTGGCCGGTATGACGAGCAATACGGCTACCCGGCCCCGAAGTGGTTCCAGGAGCTGGAAGTGGTCGACGCCGTCTCGTCGGATCCCGCCACGGCGGGGAAACTGGAGTTCAGCCATCCCTCGGGCGGATTCCAGGCCGCCAAGGCCGGCTGGTACGCGGCCGGGAACGGCTGGCCGAACGCGGGCCTGGAGACCCGTCAGGCCTGGAACGCCGCGGGTTCGCGCGCCTCGGCTTATCAGGACAACCCCATGTTCGGCATCATTGAGCATGAGCTGGGCATGAAGTTCGTCCGGGAGCACGGCATCACCAGGACGGAGGACGAGCGGGGCGACACGCCGCGGGGCGAGCTCGCCATCAAGATACGCTGGCTGCCCGGTCAGCAGGGCTGGCCCGGCAAGTACGTCAACAAGGATGGCCGCGAAGCGCGGTGGAACCTCTACGACCCGGACGGGAACTGGGTCTGGAAATGGGGTTTCTACCCGGGCCGGCACATCACCTGCGTCAATCTCAAGGAAGTCCAGGACGCCTGGAAACTGGCCATCCGCTCCCTCATGGAGCTGGGATACGACGGGATCATGTTCGACAACTACCAGAAAAGCCCGCCCTGCTTCGGCGATAAACTCGGCAAGCATCGGCACCTTTTTCCGGACCGGACCAACGCCGAGGTCCTCGACGACCTCTACTGGGAACTCTACAAGGTGATCAAGGGCTACCACCCCGACCGCGTCATGTGGGCCAACAGCCAGGGACTGGCGCCCTGGCGGCTGGTGGACGGCCAGCTCATCGAGGGCTTCATGCACGAGGTGACCGACGGCAGCGCGGCCGAGGTCTGCGCCTATGTCGTGAAGACGGCCCGGCGCTACCAGGAGGCGGTCGAGCACGGGAAGGTCATGCTTTACATGCCGCGCGTGCCCGAGAGCATACCCGGCGACAAGGAAGACCGGGCTTTCTTCGCGTACGTGGCGGCCCGGCTCGGCAGGTATGTCCTGGCCTGGCCCGCCGCCGGGCTGGACAAGATAAACTGGCTTCGCCTCAAGCAGGTCCGCAGCGGTATCGTCGAGGTCGCGGAGGGCGTTTACCTGCGCGCTTACGAGCGCGGGGTGGTCGTGCTCAACGGAACCGGCCAACCCCGGGCGGTCAAGCTGCCGCTGGCCTCGAAGACGCTCAAGGCCGCCGGGGGCCTGGTGGACGTGCGGACCGAGCAGGCCTACCCGGTCAAGAAGGGCGCCGCGGCGATCGAAGTTGTTGTCCCGGCCTACTCCGGGCGCGTGTACGCGACGAAAGCGGCCTTTGACCTGGCCAGGGCCCGCCGGCTGCCCGATAAGCCGGGAACGCATGCCGCGCCCCTCCTGCCCGGCCTGAAGGTGGCGCCCGCGGATGTCATACTGCAGGGTCCCGAGGCCTTCCGGAAGTGGCACCAGGACAATCCGGACGCGAAGAAGTATAATCTCTTCGACGGGCCGCGGTGATCTTCCGGCTTGCCGGGAGCCGGCGGCGCCCGGTCCGAAACTCCCGCGGATCGCAAAGGGGCGAAGGGCGTCTTTTAAACAAGACGAATCCGACCGTCTTCTAAAGAGATGAAACAACCGGCTTTCCATAACCGCCCGCCGGCAGGCGGGGTTCCTTACCCGGAGGTGCGCATGATTCGCAAGTTGCTCTGCCTGACCGCGGTTCTCTTCTGCTTCGGCGGCCGGCCGGCCGCCGCCGTCAACCTCATCCCCAACTCCGGCTTCGAAACCGGCGCCTACCGGCTCTGGGTGGCCTCCTACCAGTCGGCCCGTCTGGTGGACGACAGCGACCTCGACTTCCAGGTCTTCCACGACGGCACCGCCTCGCTGCGCCTGACCGCCTGGAGCGCCGGGACCGGGTACAGCCTCAGCCCGTTTCTTTCCCTGACCAGCGCCTTCACGGTGCCGGTGCCGGGGGCCGGGACCTACACCCTCTCGGCCTGGGTCAAGAGCGACCGGAAGCTGAATTTCAACCTGGCCTGCGGCGCCATCAAGATCCAGGTCGTCGTGCTGCCGGAGGAGGGCTGGCGCCGGGTGACCGCTTCCGGGCCGCTCGACAAGCCGGAGAAACTGGCCGTTGCGGTCAGCGGCTCCGATTACGATCCGAACCAGCTGCACGCCGGCCACCTCTGGCTCGATTCGCTCCAGCTGGAAGCGGGCGAGACGGCCGGAGCTTACGCGCCGGCCGGCCCGGAACTGCGGCTGGTCTGCCTGCCGCCGGCCAACATCTTTCACGACAGCGGTCCGGTGGAGGTCCTCCTGCGCGGGGTCAACCCGACCGGACGCGACGTCAAGGTTGACCTGGAAGGCCGCCTCTGGGACTGCTTCGGCAGGGAGTTTCCGGTGACCTCCGCCCGGGCCTCCTTCCTGCTCAAGAAGGACGGCGTCTCCGAGTTCAAGTACGCCTTTCCGAAGGAGCGCAAGGGCGTCTTCCGCTTCCAGGTGCTGGCCCGGGAGGCCGGCGGCGGGACCTTCGGCTCCGGCCTCCGGATGGAGATTCCCTTCTACGTGGTTCCCAGGCCCGACCCGGACGGCTGGAATCCCTTCGGCCTCTACCTGCAGTTGAGCGTGCCGG
>JAKJFK010000289.1 GCA_022704925.1 candidate division TA06 bacterium
CCTGACCAGCCACATCACCATCTCCCGGAATCGCATCTTCAGCTGCCCGTCCCGCTCCGGAAAGAAGTTTTATTATTCCTGCAATATCGGAGGCATCGGCGGCACCGGAGTCCGCATCACCCAGATCCGCAAGGACATCACCCGGCTCATTCACATCACCGAACTTTACCATGTTTACAACCACGCCATAACCGGTAGTGACAAGTACTGTGACTACGACCGCCACGACGGACAGATCAACGCCCTGATGCTGGACGGTCACGTCGAAAACGGGGACATCAACAAGTTCGGAACCGCCTACACCAGTACCGGGGTGGGCAAGGAGTACTGGACCGGCATCTGACGATTCGGCATATAAGGTTTAAAAAGGGGGCGCGCCGGGTCGGCACGCCCTCTTTTTTAATGAATTCAAAGGGCGCCACCCGACCGAAACGCCAATAAATTAAAGACCGTTTCACCGCCGGGTTAAAAAAACAAAGAAACAATGTTATAATGAACGAAGTCCCTTTTCTTTTTGTCTAACCAACCGGATTTTTGCTAAGGAAGGCCCATCGAAACGGAGGCGGTCATGTCAAGAAGAATACTTCCGGTCCTGTTGATGATGCTCCTCTCGGCCGGGCCGGCCTTCAGTCAGCAGGGACGTTTCAGTTTCACCCGACTCTGGACCGGCGAGGAGCTTCAGCAACTCAACCTGGGCGGCGGCAAGTTCCCCGGCAATCCGAAGGAATGGCAATCTTCGGCCGGCGTGGCCTTCGGTTTCAATTACCCGGGCACCGGTCCGCTGCCGGAGCCGATCGTGGTGAAGATTCCGCTCGGCCGGACCCTGCCGCTGGGCCATTACCGCCTCTACGTCAAGAACTTCTACCTGGGCAAGATGGAGGCGACCCTGGGCGACATCACCAAGCCGCTGCGCATCGTCCGCTTCGACTGGAGCGTGGTCGAGACCTTCGAGATCAACGAGCCGGCCGACCAGGTCACCCTGCGCTACTTCCCGACCGACCTGGTGGCCGGCAGCGGCAAGGCCCACCAGCAGTATTACATCCTGCAGGGGCTCTTCATCACCACCGAGGCCAACAAGGTGCCCAAGTTCGCCGGCGAGATCGTGGAGCTGGTGGCCGAGGACACGCCGCCGGCCCGGAGCGGCAACTACCTTGAGAACGGCGGCTTCGAGGCCGGCCTGACCGGCTGGGGCCGTTGGTACGGTTCGGCCACGCCGGTGCTGCGGCCGGCCAACCTGGACACCGGCGGCCCGGCCGAGGGTCGTTATGCGCTCCGGCTGGAGGTGCCGGCCAACGACCGCCGGTTCGGGGTGGAGACCAAGCTCTACCGGGTCCCGGCCGGCCGGGATTACACGCTGAGCTTCGCGGCCCGGGCCGACCGGCCGCTGGCCCTGCGGGCCTACCTCAACGGCATTTCGGACGATCTCAAAAACTATTCATCGGCCGGGCTCACGGCCGCGGTCAGCCTGACGACCGAGTGGCAGCGCTTCACCGTCAGCGGCCGGCTGCTCAGCCGGCCCGGCTTCCTCTACACGCTGGTCATCCAGCCCCAGGGCGACGAGCGGCCGGCGGTGGTCTGGCTGGACGCGGTCCAGCTGCAGGAGGGGGCGGCGGCCCCCTTCCAGCCGCGCACGCCCCGGGAGGT
>JAKJFK010000290.1 GCA_022704925.1 candidate division TA06 bacterium
GAAACGAGCCCGGCGGCTTCGAAATTCGGCCGCCGGGCCTTTTTTTGAAACAAGCCTTCAGAAAATCAGGCGGGCCGGTTGGCCGGGCGCCGCCCGGACCGGCCACTCCCGGGAAACCCGCTTCCCTTTCCAGTCCAGCTCGACCCGCCGCACCCGGAGCTCGCCTTCCAGCACGTCGATGCGCAGGCCGCGGCCGTCAAGGCTGACGCTGCCGTAGCCGGAGGCGGTCGAGAAGAAGCAACGGAAGCGGGCGCCGTCCAGGCGGGGCGCCAGGCGCAGCCGGCCGGTCACCGCCGAGTAGTGGAAGCCGGAGAGGGCCGCCAGCAGGGCGTAGCTGGACATGGCCCGGGCGTAATAGTTGCCGCACTCGTACTCGTTCCAGGGGTTGCGGGTCCGGCCGTCGTAGCGGTCCCGGGCCGCCCGCACCAGGGTCAACCCCTCGGCCGCCATTCCTTCCATGATCAGGTGGCCGGCCACCTGGTACTCGAAGCCTGTCCAGACCTCGTCCGAATATGGAAAGGGCAGGGTCGGCCGGCCGCCGCGCGGCCAGGTGCAGAGGAGCAGCCCGGCCTCGTGGCCGATGGCGTATCCCGGCCGCTGGGTGCAGGCGTGCTCCTTGAGGTCAGCCTTGAAATTATGGCGGAAGATGGAGCGCAGGCTGCGGCGCACGTGTTCGGGTTCCAGCGGCAGTTCCAGGCCGTAAAGGCGGGCCATCCAGGCGCCGATCACTCCGTCGGCCAGGCAGCCCTGGCCATACTGGTAACGGGGCCCCTCGCGCCGCAGAATTTCCAGGAGCGGCCCCCGGCCCGGTCCGTCAACTTTTTCCGCGAATGAGCGATCGCGCAGTTCGCGGGCCATCACCCGCTGCTGGTAGTACTCTCCGTTGAAAAGCTCCCGGTCCATGAAGCGGCCGCCCCGGGCGGCCAGCTCCCGGTAAGGGGCCGCCTCCTCCGGCCGGCCGAGCGCCTCGGCCATTTCGGCCAGGGCGGTCAGCGCACCCAGGTAGATGCTGGTGCACATGCCGTCCGGCCCCCAGAACTCGATGTCGTAGGTGTTGTGGTGGGGTTCGAAGAGGGACCCCTTCCGGTCCGGGTCCCAGGTCCGAATGCAGTAATCGAGGCTGCGCCGGGCCAGCGGGTAGAAACGCTTCAGCCAGCCGGAGTCGCCGCTGATCTGCCAGTCTCGGTAAACCTTCATGACTCCGCCCAGCTGCCCGTCGGCGGCCGCGTGAAAGGCGTGGCCGGCCGGTCCCTCCGGCAGGGCCGAACGAAAGGTCACGTGCCCCCGCTTGTCCATCGAGTTCCCGTACTCCTGGGCGCGCAGGGTCCGTTCGAGGGCCGGGAAGAGATGGGCGAAGGCCTGGGCGTAATTCCAGACATGGGTGCAGGAGCCGGAGCAGCAGCCGCCGGTATGGCAACAGCCCTCCCAGCACCAGAGGTGGCCGTTCTCCAGCCGCAGCACGGTGGGCGAACGCATGATGGCCAGGTTGGCCGAGACCGCGTCCAGCACGTAACCGGGCAGGTCGGAGGCGAAGAGGGCCCGACGGAAGGCAAAGGTCCGGCGGCGCAGTCCGACGAAATCCCGGTGGATGTGTTCGGCCACCGCCGCCGGCCTGG
>JAKJFK010000291.1 GCA_022704925.1 candidate division TA06 bacterium
GGAACCGGTAGTCGGCCAGCCGCCGGTAATCGGAGAGCGGGTGGACCTTGACCTGGCCCATGGTCCGGTCGCCGGGCAGCTTCACCCAGACGCAGCCGAATTCGTCCTCGCCCTCGACCCGCGGCTTAAAATCAGGATCGACGCCGGCGCCGAGGCCGAAGAAATCATTGCCCCAGGGTTCGGGCAGAAAGCGCGGCACCCGCTCCGGCCCCTGGAAACGGGCCGCCCGCCGCACCAGCTCCCGGCCGGTCACGCTCCCCTCCCCGGCCGGCCTCTGAGTAACGCCGTCCGCCATTTATCCGACATTGGTTCCACTCCTGGTTTGATTTCCGGTGCCTATAAATTAATTTTACCACGCCGGTCAACCGCCGGACCCGGCCGGTGCGTCCCGGCCGCTTCTTTGACAAACCGGCTGGACAGGTGGTATTTTAAAATTTCTTGAAATACTAAGCGCGTCCGGTCGGTCTAATGATACAAAAAAGGTGGCGCGCGCCGCTCGTCACCTTGATGAATCCACCCACTTTTTCTTTTTCCGACCGAACTGGAGGAAAGATGAAGCAGACCGAAGTGGAAACGAGGGTGAAACAGGTAGTGGCCCGGCTGCTGAAGGTGCCGGAGGCCGAAATCAAGTCGGAGTCGGATTTTGTGAAAGACCTGGGTGCGGAGTCGATCCAGAGCCTGGAACTGGTGGCCTCCTTTGAGAGCGAGTTCGAAATCGAGATGGATGAAGATGCCGCCCTGGCGGTCAAAACGGTCGGTTCCGCGGTCGAATTCATCAGCCGGATTCTCCAGACCGAAGGCCGGCTGGACTAACTAACGGGAGGCGCGATGCAGATCATCATCAAAACCGGCGTGCCGGAAATGAGCCGCCAGGCGGCCCGGATCGTCAAGGCCCGCCTGCAGGAAAAACCGGACCTGGTCCTCGGCCTGGCCACCGGCAGCACCCCGCTCGGCCTTTACCAGGAACTCATCCGCCTGCACCGGGAAGAGGGCCTGGATTTTTCGCGGGTGACGACCTTCAACCTCGACGAGTACCTCGGCCTGCCGCCCGAACACCCCCAGAGTTACAACTACTTCATGTGGGAGCACCTCTTCAGCCACATCAACATCCGAAAGAAGAACGTCCACCTTCCGGACGGCCGCACCCCGTACAGCCGGACCGCCGCATACTGCCGCGAGTACGAGGAGCGGATCGTCAAGGCCGGCGGCATCGACCTCCAGATACTGGGCATCGGCCGCGACGGCCATATCGGCTTCAACGAGCCCGGTTCGGCCCTGGCCTCGCGCACCCATGTCAAGACCCTCACCGAGGAGACCATCCAGGACAACGCCCGCTTCTTCGCCGACCCCGGCCAGGTGCCGCTTTACGCCATCACCATGGGTGTGGGAACGGTCATGGACGCCCGGGAAATCATCCTGCTGGCCAACGGCGCCAACAAGGCCGACGCCATCTACAAGGCCATCGAAGACGGTATCACCTGCCAGGTGACCGCCTCCATCCTCCAGTTCCACCCGAAGGCCACCTTCATCATCGACGAGGAGGCCGCCAGCCTGCTTCAGCGCAAGAGCTACTACAAGTTCGTCGCCCAGGCGGTCGAAGAGTTCGAACGGCGGG
>JAKJFK010000074.1 GCA_022704925.1 candidate division TA06 bacterium
CCAGCCCGCCCGCAAGGACCACGCTGCCGATCAGGGCCCCGCCGAAACCGCCGACCTTGAAGTTGGAGGCCTTGCCTTCGACCCGCGCCGTGTTCAAGACCCGGGTGGTGCGGACATCCACCAGGCGCAGCTCGGCGGCCACGTAGGCCTCGTTCTTCGAAATCCGGAAGCCGCCGCCGAACTTGGCCGGCAACGGGATGACCAGGCCGCCGCCGCCCGTGCCGGCCGCCTCGGGCTCAAAAGCGGTTACCGCGCCCATCACCAGGATGTCGGCCCCTTCCCAGGTGCCCTTCGCGGCCGCCTTGCCGGCCTCGGTGTATCCCGACTGGGTCAGATTCAATTCCTCCTTGATCTCGTTCAGGGTCTCGCCCCGCTCCAGCACGATGAACCGGTTGGAACGGAAGAGGGCGCTGACCAGGGCATCGGTCATGCCTTCGCCGATGTCGCCCCCGGCCTTGGCGGCCTTGATCTTGAAAGAGGCCACCCCGACGCGGGCCTTGGGCCCCTGGTAAGCGGCCACCTCCTTGACGCCCGGGCCGCCGGTGGTGACCGTGGTCTTGACGCTCTCCTCGGTGGTGGCGCAAGAGGCCGCCAGTAAAAGCAGGCCGACTACGCCCAAAAGGATTCCCGCCTTCTTCATATCCGCCTCCGGAACCTGAAAAGGATGCCCCTGCCGATCTCTTAAAAGATTTTACCCGACTTTAACGAAAAAGGTAAGCCGCCGGGCCCGCCATCATTTTACCATAAACCCCTGAAAACCGATTCAAACGCTTCGGGCCGCCGCTTATGCCGACCCGGGAAACGGCCGCCATTAAACGCCGGAGAGAGCCGATTCCGCCAGCATCTCCGCCCGCAGGCCGGGGAACTTTTCCCGGAGGCGATCCGCCTTCGCGGTATCTAAGAGCGAAAGGCCTTGCTTCCGCAAAGCCATGGTTGTCCCGATCCAGGTGTTCGTCCAGCCGGTTTCCACCGACCAGGCGCCCCAGTCGGCGTCGGCGGAACTGCCCCAGTATTCCCAGAGCCGGTAGTCGAAACCGCGCATCCAGGCGCCGTCCAAGTAAGGGTGTGATTCGGAAGCGATCTGTACCCGGCAAAGAAACGCGGCCAGGCGATCCCCGGCCTCTTTCAGACGGGGGTCCGCGGTGCTGCAGAAGGCCTCGTGCAGGCCGATGAAAGCATACCCCAGGCTGTAGAGAAGATCGCAGGCCGGATCGCCGTTTTCCTGGATCAGCGGCGCTTCGGTGGTGCCGTATTTTTCGTTGGAAGCCGGCGGCGGATACTGTCCCTTGTCGAGAGCGCCCAGCCTTTCGCGGATGGCCCCGCCGGGCTGCATGTCGACCTGCAATCCAGCCAGGATGCGCTCAAGCCAGTCACGATACTCGGGCCGGGACTCGATCCGGAGGAGCCAGGCCAGCGGCAGCAGCATCCGGGCCATCTCCTGGGTCAGGCCGTTGGTCCATTGCCAGCGGTCGGGATAAGCCTCCATGGTCAGCCGGAGCGCGTTGGCCGTCCGGTCAAGGAAACCACGGTAGCCGGTCAGGGCGTAGGCCCACAGAAAGGCCGCCCACAGGTAGGCCTGGAAATGCGGCTGAAGGTTCAGGGTTGGCTCGGCGTTCAAGTGGCGCCAGCCATCAACCTGCTGGAAGGTGGCGGGATAATCAAAGCGCTTTCTCCGAAACCCCAGCGAACCGGAGGTGCGCAGGTTGGCCAGGAGACAGCGCAGAATGCGCTCATCCCAGCGGGTTTCCTCCAGGAGGCCCGAGGCGCAAAGCGAGGCGATCAGGACCCGGGCGTTGTCGTCGCCGTAAAAAACCGGCCCCTTCTCGTACCAGTTGCAAAGGCCGTAGACGGGACTGGTCGGGTCGGCCTGGATGAAATCCGGCGAGAGCCAGAGATAATCCATCAGGCGGCCGGCCAGGCGGCGGCTGTCGGGCTGGTGCTTCAGGCTCCAGTCGCAGGCAAAGAGCATGCCCGTTTCGGCAAGGCAATCGGCCCGGGCCCAGGTCTTCAACCGCTGGCGCCCCGTGTAATCTATTCCGGCTTCAAACCCCTCGATGACGCCTTTAAAACCACCCCGGGAAAAGGCGACGTTGTAAATGGCCTGGTTCCTGAACCAGGCGGTCAGCCGTTCCCGGGCACGCGATTCGGCCTCCGGCGGCAGCTCGTCCGTCTCGTCGAAACTGGGGCGAACCGTCATCCGCCAGTTCAACCGAGGCGGACTTTCACCTGGCTCCAGCCAGGCCAGGATGGCGGTCCAGACCTTACGCCAGGACTCCTGCGGACCATAGCGGCCGGTGATGAAATTGCTCAGCTGGCTGGTGGCCACCAGCAGGCCGGGATAATGTTCCGGCT
This sequence comes from candidate division TA06 bacterium, assembly GCA_022704925.1. Classification (GTDB taxonomy): domain Bacteria; phylum Ratteibacteria; class UBA8468; order MWAK01; family MWAK01; genus MWAK01. Next base: position 2,353 of record JAKJFK010000074.1, read on the forward strand.
GGAGGAGGATGGGAAAGGCGGCCGCCGGAATTCCATAAACCGCCCGGCGGTAGCCGGCGACCCGCGCCGCGGCCAAGTGGGCCGCCCGCGGCTCCACGGGAAGAAACCAGCAGCCGTGCAGGGCCAGAAGGCTACCTTTTTCGAGGGCCGGGGCGAAGAAATCCGAGGTCACGACAATCCGTTCCCATTCCGCCTGGCGCGCTTCGCCCATTTCCAGGCCGGGCAGGGCGCCGGGATATTCCAGGTAAAGACGCAGCGATTTGGCCTGGGCGCCTTCTAGAAAAGCCCGGCTCACCGCCGGACCCGGAACGGGGTACCCGTCAGCCAGCATGAGAATCGCCGAGCCGGCCGCCGCCTCCCGCCGGGCGGTTTCGAGGTCGCCGCACCTCCGGTGGCCGCCGGCCGAGGAATTCTGAAGGGTGAGCCAGAGATCGTTCTTTTCGGAACAGACAAAAATCATCGGTTTATCCCCGATCTGAAAAATACTCCCCCGCCGCCCCCTGAGGTCAGGGGTTCGAGCCGCATCGGCAAACGGTGAAAACAAGTGGAGATAGGGGGGCTCGAAAACACCCGCTAATACCAATTTGCCTTCAAACAGATAGCTTTGTTGGCTGCGTCGGCCGCTTCGTCAGAGTACCTTCAGTACGCTTCCTGGCGGCCTCCTGGCCGTCGCGCTCTCTGTCCGAATGCAAACCGGTATCGCTCCAATTACGCTAACCTCACGCTTCGCTTTTCAGGTGAGGGGAGACCCCTCCCCTGACAGCCCCTCCCCCAAAGGATACCTAACGCGGGGGAGTACTCCCCCGCCGCCCCCTGAGGTCAGGGGTTCGAGCCGCATCGGCAAGCGGTGAAAACAAGTGGAGATAAGGGGGCTCGAACCCCTAACCTCCTGCTTGCAAAGCAGGCGCTCTCCCATTGAGCTATATCCCCAATCAAGCCAAAATTTTGGTATGATAATTGTACCCGCGGCGGCGGCGGGTGTCAAAGCCGGTTTGCCCCCGGCCGCCGGTTTCTAATATAATCTTTCGTTATGGAAACGACCAAGGTCTGGAACCTGCTGGATACCGGCGGCCGGGACGGCGCCTGGAACATGGCCTGCGACCTGAAGCTGCTGGCGGCGGCCGAACGGAAAGAGATCGGCCCGACCCTGCGCTTTTACCGCTGGGAGCCGCCGGCGGTCTCCCTGGGGGCAACCCAGAAGGCCGAGGAGGAAGTTTCGATCGAGTTCTGCCGGCGGGAAGGGATCCCGGTCGTCCGGAGGCCCAGCGGCGGCGGGGCCATCTTCCACGACGACGAGCTCACCTACTCTTTCGTCGCCCGGACCGAGGCCCACCCGGACTTTGGAGACCTGCTGAAATCCTACTACCTGATCATCGAGGGGCTGCGGCGGGGTCTGGCCGGACTCGGGGTCCCGGCCGATACCCGCGGCGGCGCCGGCGGCGGTTCGCCCGAGCGGTACCTGCCCTGCTTCGCCCTGGCCAGCCGGCACGATCTAACCTCCGGCGGCAAGAAACTGATCGGCAGCGCCCAGAAACGACGGCGCCAGGCCTTTCTCCAGCACGGATCCCTGCCTTTCAGTTACCGACCCGAACTGGTAAACCGAATCTTCCTTCGCCCCGAGAACTTTTTCGAGAAGGCCACCTGCCTCACCGAAACGCTGGGCGGCCGACGCCCGCCGGAAACGGCCGTCAAGCAGGCGCTCCAGGCCGGACTGGAGAGCGTCTTCGGATGTTCCTTCCAGGGGCTGGAATTCAAATTCTAACCGGAAGTCAACCGGCCCGCCTCACTCTTTTTCGCCCAGCCTGGCCAGCAGCGGCTTCAGGTAGCGGCCGGTATATGATTTTTTACTCCGGGCCACCTCGGCCGGGGTGCCGCAGGCCACCAGTTCCCCCCCGCGTTCCCCGCCTTCGGGACCAAGATCGATCAGGTAATCGGCCGTCTTGATGACGTCCAGGTTGTGCTCGATCACCACCACGGTGCTCCCCTTCTCCACCAGGCGGTTCAAAAGGTGGAGCAGTTTCCTGATGTCGGCGAAGTGCAGGCCGGTGGTCGGTTCGTCCAGCAGGTAGAGGGTCCGTTCGCTCCCCTTGCGGGCCAGTTCGGCGGCCAGTTTGACCCGCTGGGCCTCCCCGCCGGAGAGGGTGGTGGCCGGCTGGCCCAGCTCCAGGTAGCCGAGGCCGACTTCGTTCATAATGGCCAGCTTGTCGCGCACGGAGGGGATGTTGCGGAAGAACTCCACCGCCTCCTGGATCTGCATCTTGAGCACGTCGGCGATGTTCTTGCCCTTGTAGAGGATCTCGAGCGTCTCCCGGTTGTAGCGGGTTCCCCGGCAGACCTCGCAGGGCACGAAAATGTCGGGCAGGAAGTGCATTTCGATCTTGGTGATGCCCTCGCCCTGGCAGGACTCGCAGCGGCCGCCCTTGACGTTGAAGCTGAACCGGCCGGGCGTGTAGCCGCGGAGGCGGGCCTCCGGCAGCCGGCTGAAGAGATTGCGGATCTCGGTGAAAAGGTTGGTGTAGGTGGCCGGGTTGCTCCGGGGTGTCCGCCCGATGGGCGACTGGTCCACCTCGATCACCTTGTCGATCAGGTTGGCGTTGACGATCTCCCGGTGGCGGCCCGGCGCCTCCCGGGTGTCGTAAAGCCGCTTCCGGAGTCCCTTGTAAAGGATTTCGTTGACCAGGGTGCTCTTGCCGGAACCGGAGACGCCGGTCACGCAGATCAGGAGGCCGAGCGGGAAACGCACGTCGATCTTCTTGAGGTTGAACTCCTGGGCGCCGCGCACCTCGAGGCAGCGGCCCGGGTCCGGCCGCCGGCGCCGGGCCGGGACCGGGATGCGCTCTTCGCCGCGCAGGTAGCGGGCCGTAATCGACTCCGGCACCGCCAGGACTTCGTCCAGGGAACCGGCCGCCACCACCTTTCCGCCGTAGATGCCGGCGCCCGGTCCCAGGTCGACGATGTAGTCGGCGCTGCGGATGGTCTCCTCGTCGTGCTCGATCACCACCACGGTGTTGCCCAGGTCGCGCAGGTCCTGGAGGGTCTTGAGCAGCTTGCTGTTATCCCGCTGGTGGAGTCCGATGCTCGGCTCGTCCAGGATGTAGAGGACGCCCACCAGGCCGCTGCCCACCTGGGTGGCCAGGCGGATGCGCTCGCTCTCGCCGCCGGAAAGGGTATGGCCGACCCGGTCCAGGGTCAGGTACTCCAGGCCCACCGAAATCAGGAACTGGAGGCGGCTCCGGATCTCCTTGATCACCTGGCTGCTGATGATCGCCTGGCGCTCGTCCAGGTCGAGCGCCGCAAAGAAATCCCGGGCCTTCTCCACCGACAGCCGGACCACGTCCCAGATGCTCCGGCCGTTCACGGTAACCCCCAGCGACTCCGGCTTGAGCCGGGCGCCCTGGCAGGCCGAACAGGGCAGTTCGCGCATGTAACGGCTCAACTCCTCGCGGCGGTACTCGCTCTCGGTCTCCAGGTAGCGCCGCTTGAGGTTGGGAATTACGCCCTCGAACTCGTGCTCCTGGCTGCCGTAGAGAAGCGCCTGCCGCTGCTCCCGGCTGAGGTCCGCGTAACGGTGGTCGAGGCTGAAGCCGAGGTTCTTGGCCAGGCTGCGCAATAACCAGCGGTAGTATAAAAAGATGCCGCGGCCGCCGGCCTCCTGCCAGGGCTTGACCGCGCCCTCCCGCAGGGTCTTGCGCTTGTCCGGCACCACCAGGTCGGGATCGAAGACGATCTGGGTCCCCAGGCCCTTGCACTCCGGGCAGGCCCCATACGGACTGTTGAAGGAGAACATGCGCGGGGTCAGTTCCTCGAAGTTGAAGCCGCAGGCGGAACAGGCGTAACGCTCGCTGAAGAGCAGTGTTTCGGAACCGACCAGGACCGTGAGCAAGCCCTGGCCGAGTTTCAGGCCGGTCTCGACCGATTCGGTCACCCGCGCCTTCTCGGCCGGGCTCACCTCCAGGGTATCGACCAGGACCTCGATGGTGTGGTTCCGGTAACGGCTCAGCTTGATCTCCTCGGATACCTCGTGGAAGCGGCCGTCAACCCGTACTTTCAGGAACCCGGCCCGGGCCACCTGGGCAAAAATTTCCCGGTACTCGCCCTTGCGGCCGCGCACCATCGGCGCCAGAATCGAGACCGACGTGGCGGCGGGTAGTTCCAGGATCCGGTCGGTGATGTCCTGGACGGTCTGGCGGCTGATGACCCGGCCGCACTTCGGGCAATGGGGCGTCCCGACCCGGCTGAAAAGGAGGCGCAGGTAATCGTAGATCTCGGTAATGGTCGCCACCGTCGAACGGGGGTTGCCGCCGGCTCGGCGCTGCTCGATGGCGATGGCCGGGGGCAGGCCCCAGATGTGGTCCACGTCCGGTTTCTGCATCTGTTCCAGGAACTGGCGGGCGTAGGCCGACAGGCTTTCTATGTAACGGCGCTGCCCCTCGGCGTAGAGGGTATCGAAAGCCAGCGACGACTTGCCGCTGCCGGAGATGCCGGTGACCACGATAAGGCGGTTGCGGGGCAGTTCCAGGTCGATGTTCTGAAGGTTATGCTCCCGGGCGCCCCGGACAATTATCTTTTCTTCCATAAGATTGCACGGACGGTATGGGTTATTTCCATATTTCAAAAAAAGCCGCCGGAGCAACCGGCGGCGAGAAAAGGCCGGCCCCGGCCCCGAGCAAATCCGCCGTTATTTTTCAGCGGCCCGGCCGCCGCGGGCCGGAACCGGCGAAAAACGGCGGTTCACGCTGAGACGGTGAGCCGGCAGCCCTTCCAGTTCGGCCAGCGCCTCCAGGTCGCGGGCCCAGGCCTTGAGTCCGGACCGGCTCCAGGCAATCCGGGACGAGGAGCGGAGGAAAGTCAGAACCGAGAGTCCGGAGAAGGCGGCCGCGGCCCCGCCGGTCGGCAGGACATGGCTGGGTCCGGCCAGGTAATCCCCGAGCGCAACCGGGCTGTAGGCCCCGACAAAAACGGCGCCGGCCCGGTCGATCCGGCGGGCGAGCCCGGCCGCCGACCGGCCGATGAGAACCAGGTGCTCGGGGGCCAGGCCGTTGAGCTCGTCCACCAGCCGGCCGGGCGTCACCAGCCGCATGACCCCGGGGCCGCCGGCGGCCAGCATCTTCCGGGCGAAGGACCGGTCGGCGGTAACCAGCACCGCCAGCCCCTGGCGGTGTTCGGCCTGGGCGGCCAGTTCGGCCTTCACGAATTCGACCGGCGCGGTCCGATCGGCGCAAACGACGACCTCGCTCGGGCCGGCCGGGCAGTCGATATCGACCCGGCCGTAAAGGAGGCGCTTGGCGGCCGCCACGTACTCGTTGCCCGGCCCGACGATCTTGGCCACCCGGGGCACCTGCCGGGTGCCGAAGGCCAGGGCGGCGACGGCCTGGGCGCCTCCGATCTTGAAGATCCGTTCCACGCCGAGCCAGGCAGCGGTCGCCACCACGGCCGGGTTGGCCCGGCCCCGGCGGTCCGGGGGCGTGACCAGGACGATCTCCCGGACGCCGGCCACCCGGGCCGGCACGACCGTCATCAGGACCGTCGAAACCAGGGGAGCGGTCCCGGCCGGGATATAAATGCCGACCGGCGAGATCGGATTGAAAACGCGTTCCACCCGCTCCCCCCGGCCGCCGGCGGTAAATCCGGCC
>JAKJFK010000292.1 GCA_022704925.1 candidate division TA06 bacterium
GGCTCGTCCCGATAAACGAACGGGTAATTCCGGTTCACCAGATCCTGGACGATAACCAGGTTCTTCAACTCCTCCCCGAGCAGCAGTTCTTTCAAAATCCCCAGCTCGACCACTCCTGCGTAGATCCCATTCCGGTCGGTGACCGGGAAAACCGGTATCTCCTGCCCCCGGACATGCATCATGATCGAACCGAGATCCTCCTCGAGATGAAGCGGATGAATATCGGAAATCAGGTAGTCGTCAACCGTCGGATAATCGCCAAGCCTTTTTGAATCCGGATAAAGAAGACGTTTGCTGACCAACGGCCCCAGGAAGGTGGTGACCAGGGAAAGCACGATGATCGAGTCGAGGATGACATCGGAAATCAAACCGATCTCGTGGCCAGCAACCGCGGCCGACCGGGTGGCCGAAAACTGGGGTATAGAAATAATTCAGCGAGGCGGTCTCGCCGATGAACCCGAAACCGCTCGGTCCCAAAAACAGGCCGACCAGGATGTAAAAGGAAAGAACGGGCAGTTTTAAAAGGCGGGAGAGCGGCCGGGCTACCAGCATCACCAGGAAGGCGGCCAGCAGGTAAAGCAGGGTTGTTTCCATCAACCCGCGACGATATTGACCAGTTTTCCGGCTACCAGGATGATCCGGCGCACCTGGCGGCCGGCCAGTCCGGACCGGATTTTTTCATCGGCCAGGGCCAGTTTTTCTATTTCGGGCTGCCCGGTTCCGGCGGCGACGGTCATGCGGCTCCGGTTCTTGCCATTGATCTGAATGACCAGTTCCATCGTCTCCTGGTGCAACGCCGACTCGGAGAAGTCCGGCCAGCCGGCCTTGAAGACCGAACCCTGGCCGTTCAACCGGCCCCAGAGCTCCTCGCCCAGGTGCGGACAGAAGGGCGCCAGCAGTCGAACCAGAACCTGGACTCCTTCCTGGAAAGCTTCCCGGCTGATCCGGTGGCCGTTCTTCTTTTCGAGCAGCTGATTGCTGAATTCCATGAGCCGGGCGATGGCCGTGTTGAAGTGAAAGGAGACGAAGGAATCCTCGCTGACGCGCTTGACGGTCAGGTGCCGGTGATAGACCAGATCCTTTTCGGCGGCCGGGTCAACCCGGTCGGGCCGGTAATCGGCGGCATCCTCCGCCAGACGCCAGACTCGGTTCAGGAAACGCCAGCAGCCTTCTACGCCCTGATCGCTCCATTCCAGGTCAACTTCCGGCGGCGCCGCGAAGAGGATGAAGAGACGGATCGTGTCGGCCCCGTAACGATTTATCATCTCCTCGGGATCAACCACGTTCCCCTTCGACTTGGACATCTTGGCGCCATCCTTGATGACCATTCCCTGGCAGAGCAGATTGGAAAAGGGTTCGCTGAAGGAGACCAGCCCGATGTCGCGCAGGACCCGGGTGAAGAAGCGGCTGTACAGCAGGTGGAGAATGGCATGCTCGATGCCGCCGATATACTGATCCACCGGCATCCAGAAATTGACCTCCCCGGAATCAAAAGGTTTCCCGTTCCAGTCTCCGGAAGCATATCGGAGGAAATACCAGGAGGAGTCAACAAAGGTGTCCATGGTGTCGGTCTCGCGGCGGGCGCGTCCGCCGCATTTCGGGC
>JAKJFK010000075.1 GCA_022704925.1 candidate division TA06 bacterium
CCGGGGCGACCGGGAGAAACTGGATGGTTACGACCGGAACCGGGACGGTCAGGTCGACCCCGTGGAATGGGACCGGGCCGTGGCCGATGTCGAGCGGCGGGTCCGCGGCAAGATCGACCGGCAGGCGGCCCTGGAACCGCTGGCCACTCTGGTCATTGCCCGTCCGTCGGTCAACCGCCCTTTCCTGATCGCCAACCGGAGCGAGAAGGACCTGCTCGGCCGGCTGCTCTTCAAGGGGTATGCCGGCCTCGCCTTCGGGCTGGCGCTCCTCTTTTTCAACCTGGCCGGTCTCTTTGGCCACTTCTTCCACCAGCCGGCCTTTGGAGAGAAGTATTTCCAGGTGATAAAATTGATAGCGACCGCTATCCAGCGGGGTGACGGGTAGACAAAAGGAGGAAGCGATGATGTCGGTTATCTGGTGGGTGATGGGGGCGCTGCTCCTGATCGTGCTGCTGGCGGGATGGATCGGCCTCTACAACATGTTCATCCTTTTGAAGAACAACGTGGCGCGGGCCTGGTCCAACATCGACGTCCTTCTGAAACAGCGTTATGACGAGTTGCCGAAACTGGTCGAAGTCTGCCGGTCTTACATGGAGTACGAAAAGGAGACCCTGGAGCGGGTGATCCGGTTGCGCTCGGTCATCGGCGGCGCCAGCGGCCTCGAGGAGAGGCTCAAGGCCGAGGGTGAACTGGCCGGGGCGCTCAAGACGCTCTTTGCGGTCTCCGAGAATTATCCGCAATTGAAGGCCAACGAAAATTTCGAGCAGCTGCGCCAGCGGATTTCAGGCCTGGAGAACGAAATCGCCGACCGGCGCGAATTTTACAATGAATCGGCAAATTTGTATAATATAAAAATAGCCCAGATTCCGGATGTCCTGGTGGCCCGGATGATGGGTTGCAAGCCGATTCCGCTCTTCGAGACCGCCCCGGAGCAGCGGGAGAGTTCGCCCTTGAATATCTGACACGCACCATTAATCTGGAGACTCCGATGTGGAAGAGCCGCCTTTTTACCCCGGGCCCGACGGCCGTTCCGGACGAGGTTCTGCTGGAGATGGCCCGCCCCCTTATTCACCACCGGACCCCGCAGTTCCGGAAACTGCTCAAGGAGGCCTTCGAGGGTTTGAAATACGTCTTTCAGACCGGGCAGGACGTCATGATCCTGACTTCATCCGGCACCGGGGCCATGGAGGCGGCGGTGGCCAACCTCCTCTCGCCCGGGGATCACTGCCTGGTGGTTGAAGGCGGCAAGTTCGGCGAGCGTTTCCGAGAACTGGCCCAGGCTTACGGCGCGGCGGTCAAAACGATTCCGGTCGAATGGGGCAGGTCGGTGTCAGCCGGCGCGATCGAGGCCGCCCTCAAGTCCGACCCGGCCGTGAAGGTTGTCTTCACCACGCTCTGCGAGACCAGCACCGGCGCCCACCTCGATCTCAAGGCCATCGGCGCCGCGGTCCGCCAGCACCCGGAGACCCTGCTGGTGGTGGACGCCATCAGCAGCCTGGGCGCGGTGGAGTGCCGGATGGACGAGTGGGGTGTTGACGCGCTGATCTCGGCCTCCCAGAAGGCCTTCATGCTGCCGCCGGGACTGGCCTTCATCGCGTTGAGCCCGAAGGCCTGGAAGGCGGTCGAAGCCGCCCGTTCGCCTCGTTACTACTTTGACCTCTCCGCCTACCGGCAGACGCTGGCCAAGGAGGATACTCCCTACACCCCGGCCCTGACCCTGGTGATCGGGCTGGTCCGGGTGCTGCGGATGATGAAGGAGGAGGGGCTCGAGAACGTCTGGCGCCGCCACCGGATTCTGGCCGAGGCCACTCGGGAGGCGATGCGCGCCCTGGGGTTGAAACTGCTGGCCGAGCATCCGAGCGACGGCCTGACGGCCGTGCTGCTGCCCGAGGGACTGGATGCCGAGGCGATGGTCAAGGCCTTGCGCGACCAGTCGGGCATCACCTTCGCCGGCGGCCAGGGAAAACTGAAGGGGCGCATCTTCCGGATCGCGCACATGGGCTGGGTGGATGGGTTCGAGGTCCTCGAGGCGATTGCCGCGGTCGAGATCCAGCTGGCCCGGCTCGGGTATGGTTTGACCCCGGGCGCCGGCGTGGCCGCGGCCGAAAAAGTACTCCTTTCGGCCGGTGGCTGAAATCGCTCCGGGTGTACCATAATCCGAAGTGAAAGGACATCAGTGGAAGCGAAACAAATCAGAGTCCTGGTAACCGATCCCCTTTCGAAAGAGGGGGTGGCGATACTGAAGAATGAGGGTTTTGAAGTCGAGGAGACCGGCAAACTTACTCCGGCCGAGCTGGCCGGGAAGGTAAAGGGTTTTGACGCCCTCGTCGTGCGCAGCGGCACCCGGGTCAACCGGGAGGCGATTGCCGCGGCCGATAACCTCAAGGTGATCGGCCGGGCGGGCGTAGGTCTGGACAATGTTGACCTGGAGAGCGCGACCGCCAAGGGCATCATCGTCATGAACTCGCCCGAGGGGAATACCATCTCGACCGCCGAGCACGCTTTCGCGCTGATTCTCTCCATGATGCGCAATATCCCCGAGGCCCACCATTCGGTACGGGAGGGGCGTTGGGAGAAGAAGGGATTCACCGGTACCGAGCTCTACCGGAAGGTGCTGGGCATCATCGGTTTCGGCCGGATCGGCCAGCGGGTGGCCCAGTACGGCCGGGTCTTCGGCATGGAAGTGCTGATTTACGACCCCTTTGTGAGTGAAGAGAAGGCCCTCCAGGCCGGCGTCAACCTGGTGGACCAGGAACACCTGCTTAAAAACGCCGACGTCATCACCCTGCACCTGCCGCTCAGCGAGGAGACGCGCGACCTGATCGGGGCCCGGGAACTGGCTCTGATGAAGAAGGGCGCCTTCCTGGTCAACTGCGCGCGCGGCGGACTGGTCAACGAGCCGGCGCTCATCGAGGCCCTGAAATCGGGACACCTCAAGGCCGCCGCCCTGGACGTCTTCAGCGAGGAGCCGCCCGCCGATCCGGCCTTCCGGGAGACGCCGCGTCTGGTGCTCACCCCCCACCTGGGCGCCTCGACCGAGGAGGCCCAGGTCAACGTGGCCCGGGATATCTGCCGCCAGATCGTTGACTATTTCCGGAAGGGCATCATCAGCAACGCGGCCAATCTGCCGACCATCAGCGAGAAGGTGCTCGAGTATCTCCGGCCTTATCTCAACCTGTGCGAAAAACTGGGTCTTTTCCTGGCCCAGACCGCGCCCGGCCGGATCAACGAGGTCAAGCTCGAGTATTACGGCGACATGGCCTCTTTTGACCTCTCGCCCCTGCACCACAGTTTCCTGAAGGGTCTGCTCTCCCAGATGGGGGCCGGGGTCAACTACATCAACGCGCCGGTCATGGCCCAGGAGCGGGGCATTCAGTTCGCGGAGCAGAAGAGCACCATCTCCCAGGAATTTGCCAACCTGATCACCGCCACCGTCTCCGACAGCGGCTCCTCGATTTCGGTCTCCGGCACCCTCTTCGGCAAGACTGAGCCGCGGCTGGTCAAGATCGACGGTTACCGGTGCGAAGCGGTGCCGGAGGGTTACCTGCTCTTCTGCCGGAACGAGGACAAGCCGGGGATCGTCGGCCAGATCGGCACCCTGCTGGCGTCGCGCCAGATCAACATCGCCGGCATGACGCTGGGGAGAAAGGAACGGGGCGGCCTGGCCATCACGATCCTGAATGTCGACGAAATGGTGGACGAGCCGCTCCGGGAACGGATCCGGCAGATCAAGGAAATCAAAAGCGTTTCACTTATCAAGCTCTGACTCAACGGAATCGTTAACGAGGTCGCGGGCAGGAAATGAAATCAAACAAAGGCGCGAAATATAACCAAGAGATATCAATGGTTCGTATTTTTCCGGGTTTGACCAGGGATCCTTTCCGATGGGCCTTCGGGCCGCGCCGCGGCCGCGGGCGCCGTCGGAACGGCGGCGTCGAGCCGTCGCCAGGTTCCACCCGGCCTTAGTACGCCGCCTTGTAAAGATTTCTCCCGCCGCGCGGCCTCCGAAGAGGAGGTGGCGCCATGGAAATTCTACTGGGTTTGCTGGGCCTCGGGCTTGGCTACCTGATTCACCTGTCGATCACTTCCCGCAACCTTAAGGCGTCCGAAGCGCGCAGCCAGGGGCTGCTCAAGGAGGCCGAGCGGGAGATCAGCCAGCGCCGGAAGGAACTGGAGCTGGAGGTCAAGGAAAGCCTGATCAAGCAGCGGGGCGATTTCGAGCGCGAGACGCGCGAGGAACGCCGCCAGCTTCAGGTCCTGGAGCAGCGGCTCAACCAGCGCGAGAGCAACCTGGACCGGAAGCTGAACCTGGTCGACAAGAAGGAGACCGACCTCAACCAGCGCGAAAAGACCCTCGCCGACCAGGAGAAGAAGGTGGCCGATCGGCAGACCGAGCTCGACGGCGTGCTGGAAGAGGAGAAGCGGCGCCTTTCGCAGGTGGCCGGGCTTTCCCAGGATGAGGCCCGCCGGATTCTCATCGCCCGGATGGAGGACGACGCCCGCCACGAGGCCGCCCTGCGCATCAAGCGCATCGAGGAGGAGACCCGCGAGGAGGCCAACAACATTTCCCGGACCATTCTCCTGGAGGCCATCCAGCGCTGCGCCTCCGAACAGGCCGAGTCCTCGACCACCTCGGTGGTCAGCCTGCCCTCGGACGAGATGAAGGGGCGGCTGATCGGCCGCGAGGGGCGCAACATCCGGGCCTTCGAGGCGGCCACCGGGGTCGACCTCATCGTTGACGACACGCCCGAGGCGGTCACCATCTCCGCCTTCAACATCTACCGCCGGGAAATTGCCCGGCTGGTCCTGAAGCGCCTCATTTCCGACGGCCGCATCCATCCCGGCCGGATCGAGGAAGTGGTCGAGAAGGTCAAGGCCGAGATGGAGGAGGAGACCCTGAAGGTGGGCAAGGAAGCGGCCCTCTCCCTGGGCATCCACAAGATCAATCCGGAACTGCTCCGGATGCTGGGCCGGCTCAAGTACCGCACCTCTTACGGCCAGAATGTCCTGGAACACTCGATCGAGGTTGCCCACCTGGCCGGGACTATGGCCGGCGAGCTAAAGCTGGACCAGACCATGGCCAAGCGGGCCGGCCTTCTTCACGATATCGGCAAGAGCGTCGACCAGGAGATGGAGGGGGACCACCTGGAGATCGGCTACGAGATCGCCAGCCGCTACGACGAGTCCAAGGAGGTCCTCGAGGCCATCCGCGGCCACCACGACGATTTTCGGCCGACCGCTCCTTACGCGGTGCTGATCTCGGCCGCCGACGCCCTTTCGGCCAGCCGGCCCGGCGCGCGCCGCGAAACGCTCGAGGGTTACATCAAGCGGCTGGAGAAGCTGGAGGCGATCGCCACCGGCTTCCGCGGCGTCAACCAGGCCTACGCCATTTCGGCCGGCCGCGAGGTGCGGGTGATCGTCAAGCCGGAGGCGATGAGCGACGATGAGGCCTCGCTGCTGGCCCGCCAGATCAGCGGCAAGATTGAGGAGGGGCTGGAGTATCCCGGCACGATCAAGGTGACCGTGATCCGGGAGGCGCGCTACTCGGAGATGGCCAAGTAATGGGGAGCAGCATGAAAAGTTACCGGGAACTCTGGCGGGACATCATGTTCTACCGGGGGCACGATCGGATGCCGGTCGTCCACTGGCGGGGCTGGCCCGAGACCCGGGAGCGCTGGCTCAAGGAAGGCCTGCCCCCGGATGTCGAGGAGATGGAGTATTTCCGGGCGGTGCCGACCGGCCACTCGGTCTCGGTCGAACTGGGGCTGCGGCCGGGGTTCACCGAAGAGACCATCGAGGAGACCGCCGAGTACCGCGTCTTCCGCGATGCCAGCGGCGTGGTTCAGAAGGCCTGGAAGCATCAGAGCAACATTCCCCATTACACGGATTTCACCTTCAAGACCGCCCGGGACTGGCCCGAGTACAAGAAGCGGCTCCAGCCCGGACCGGAGCGGATTCCGGCCGACCTGGACGAAAAGCTGCGGGCGGCCGAGGTCCGGGACTGCCCGATCATCATCCGGATCTGCTCCCTGATGGGCTGGGTCCGCAACTGGATGGGCGTGGAGAATTTCGCCTACCTGATGTACGATGATCCCGACGTTTATGCCGACGTCGTCAACACCCTGGCCGACCTCTCCTGCTGGGGAATCGACCAGGTCGTCCCCCGCCTGAAGGTCAAGCCGGACCTGGCCTTCGGCTGGGAGGACATCAGCGGCAAGAGCGGCCCCTTCGTCAGCCCGTCGGTCTTCAAGCGCTGCGTGGCGCCCGGCTACCGGAAGATCCGCGACAAGCTCGAGAGTCACGGCATCCACCTGATGGCCGTCGACAGCGACGGCGACGGCCGGGCGCTGATCGGCCCCTGGCTGGAGGCCGGCGTCAACATCCAGTTTCCGGTCGAGATCGGCACCTGGCAGACCGACCCGATGGAGCTCCGGCGCCGGTACGGACGCGAACTGCGCATCATCGGCGGCTACAACAAGCTGGCCCTCGAGAAGGGGCGGGCGGCCATCGATGCTGAGCTGGAACGGCGCTTGCCCCTGATGAAGGAGGGCGGTTTTCTCCTGGCGCCCGACCATCTCATCACTCCGGGCGTGCCGCTGGCCGATTACCTTTACTACCTGGACCGGGTTCGGCAGCTCCGATTCTGAGGCGGTCCCTGGAGACATGGAGTACATCGCCGGGGTTGACATCGGCGGCACCAAGATTGCCGCGACGCTCTTCCGGCCGGATGGGGAACTCCTGGCCAAGGTGGTCTTCCCGACCCGGGTCGAACGCGGTCCGGAGGCGGCCCTGGCCGAAATCCGGACCCGCCTGGAAGAGCTCCGCCGCGGCCGGCCGGCCGAACGGCTGCTGGGGATCGGCATCTCCTGCGGCGGTCCGCTCGACAGCCGGACCGGGCTCATCCTCTCGCCTCCCAACCTGCCCGGCTGGGCCTCGGTTCCCGTCACCCGCTTCCTGTCCGAGGCCTTCCGCGTGCCGGCCCGCCTCGAGAATGACGCCAACGCCGGCGCTCTGGCCGAGTTCCGCTTCGGAGCCGGCCGGGCAAGCGCCGCTTCCGGCCGGCCGGTCCGCAACCTGGTCTTCATGACCATGGGCACCGGCATCGGCGCCGGCCTGATTCTCGACGGCCGCCTCTACCGGGGAGCGACCGGCCTCGCCGGCGAAATCGGCCACACCAAGATTATCCCGGGCGGCCCGGAATGCGGCTGCGGCGGCCGCGGCTGCCTGGAGGCCCTGGCCGCCGGGCCGGCCATCGCGCGCCGCGCCCGGGAACGGCGGAAGGAGTTCCCGGCGAGCCGGATTTGGACGCTGGCCGGCGGCCGGCCGGAGGCGGTCACCGCCGCCGAGGTCTTCGCGGCGGCCGCCGCCGGGGACCGGCTGGGCCGCCTGGTGGTTGAGGAGACGGCCTACTACCTGGGCCTGGGTCTGGCCAACCTGGTGAACCTGCTCAACCCGGAAGTGATCGTGCTGGGCACCATCGCCACCCGTTACGGCGATTTCTTCCTGGAACCGGTGCGCCGGGTGGTGGCCGCCGAGGCCTGGCCGGATCCGGTGGCCGCGGTCCGGATTACCGGTTCGCCGCTGGGCGACCTGACCGGGGATTACGCCGCTCTGGCCGTTTTCCTGGATCAGTCGCCGGGGGCCTGAGCCGGTGGGCCGCCGGGGCGGCGCCGGCCGCTGGCCGGGCCTCTTTTTATTTGCGCTCTTTCCCGGAACTAAAGTATAATAAATACCTGAAAATCTGCGGTTTGCACGACCCCCTTCCGCACCTAAATCTTCACCACCACACAGGAGGCATGATGGCGGGAAACCTGATCCTGGCCCAGTCGGGCGGACCGACCGCGGTCATCAACGGGAGCATTGCCGGCGTGGTCATGGAAGCGCTGCGCCACAAGGAAATCGGCGGGATTTACGGCGCCGTCAACGGCATCGAGGGCGTCCTGGATCAGAACCTGGTCGACC
>JAKJFK010000076.1 GCA_022704925.1 candidate division TA06 bacterium
GGTCCTGACCTGCGAATTGCGGACCCGCCAGAAGAAGGAGACGCCCTCCCGGGTAAGCTGCGCCACCAGCAGGCCGGCCCCCCCGTAATCGAGGTTGAGCTCGGCATTGAGGCGGCGCTGGTCGGTCGTGATGACCGGCTTCGGCAGGCCGGGCCGGCCGGCCAGGCCCTCCAGGAGCAGGAGCGGCTGGCCGTTGATTTCCTTGCTGAGGCGCAGGCCGCCCTCCGGGCCGATCTCCAGCCGGTAAGGGGCCACTTCGATTTTCGGGGCGGCCGCCGGCGGGATCTCGGCGCCGGCCAGTTTTTCAAGTTCCTTGAGGGTCGCCTCCAGCCGGGCGTGGGGGATCTCCAGGTAGACCGGCAGTTCCGGGGCGGTCAGGCTGCCGTCGGCCGCCGGCTTGATGGGTTGGGCGAAGAGGTCGCGCGCTTCGAGGCCGTTGAAGTTCACCCCGGAGAGGCGCCAGGCGGATTCGAGTCCCTCGTTGCCGGTCCGGGCCAGCACGATCAGGGCCCGGCGGCCGTCGGTGAAGGGGTAGGCGAAGAGGCCGGTGTCGGCGGTGGCCCGGCCGTTGACGGAGAAGGGCTGGTCGAAGGGGCGCACCGGCCGGCGGCCGTTGACCTGGTGTTTGAACATGGCCATCGCCTGCATGGCCAGGGTGGGCGAGTTGTCGTACTCGATCCCGGTCCGGCCGGCGGTGGGCATGAAGAGGCACTGGCCGAGCAGGCGCAGGTCGTAGTAGAGGAAGAGCAGGTTGGGCCCGTACTTCAGGTCGTCGGTCCCGTAGGTGCGGGTCAGCCAGTCGTGGAGCATGAACTGGCGGGCGAAGTAGCCGGCCGGCAGGCCCCGGTGGGTGATCCGGTCGACCAGCAGCGAGGTGTTGCGCAGCCGGTCGCGCGGGCCGACGCCGGTCGGACCCATGTAGCGTGGCTTGAAGCCCCGGGCCCGGGCGCCGTTGAGGATCTCGGCCTGGTAGAAGGGCCGGTCGAAGGAGTCGGTGCAGATCCATTCGATTTTGGCCGGGTCGTAGGTCTCGAAGAGTTGCAGCCACCAGGCCGGGTAGGCACCGTGGTAAGCCACCAGGACCTCGGCCTTGACCTCGGCGGCGGTCTGCCTGGCGGTGGCGTATGATTTTAGGTAGAAGTCCTCGAACTCGGCCGGGCGGCCGACCGAGTGGAGGCCGTCCACCAGCTGGAGCCAGCGGAAACTCTGGCCGTAACGCCTGATGAATTCGGCCAGGTAGCGGTTGAAGGCCGCGGTGTATCCCTCGAGGTCGCTCACCTTGCCGTTGGTCACGAACTTCTTCGAGACCCAGGGCGAGAAATGCTTGAAGCCCCAGAGGGTGGCCATCAGCTCGAAGCCCTGGTCGGCCGCCTTCTTCACCTCGGCGTCGCGCCAGACGAAGCGGTTTTCCTCGGGCTGGACCAGGGACCAGCGGCTGAGGCCGCCGCCGGCGCTGACGGTGTTGATGACCTTCATGCCCAGCCGCTTCATCAGGTTCAGGGTGAAGTCGGCATGCTCCGGCTCCAGGTTGGCGTCGGCCCCCCAGCGGGGAACCGCTTCCCGGTCGATCCTGGGCAGGATGGCCAGCAGGGCGTCGCCCAGGACCGGGCTGCCCTCGACCGAGCAGGCCAGCCGGTAGCCGTTGTAGGGCAGGTCGTCCAGTTTCAGGCGGCGCCGGGTGACCGAGGCGGTCGGGAACTCCTCCTCGAGGCGGCCGGAGCGCACCAGGTCGTCCCGGAAATCATAAAGGGCCCAGTCGACCCGGGCCCGTTTTTTGGGGCCGCGGTTGCTGACCAGCAGTTCCACCACCCGCTCCTCGCCGTCCACGTAGGTATTGGTTTCCTCCGGGTTGTAGAAGCCGGCGGCGAGGTCGGCGACGGGCCGGGGCCGGGTTTCGGGCAGGGCGGCGCCCGGGGTCAAACTGACCAGGTCGACCAGGAGGTCGGCGCTGCCGGCCACCTCGACGTGGAAGTAATGACCGACCGGCGCCGAGATGGTCAGCGGGAAACCGAACCGCTGCCAGTCGGTCCCGGCCGGGACCGGGAAAACCTTGCGGTACTCGTTGCGCTTCTCGTTGTTGTAGTAATTGAAGTTGGTCAGGGTGAGGGTGAGGCTGGCCGGCTGGTCGGCCGGACGCTTCGGGTCGCGGCGGACCCAGGCGCAGAGGGCGTAGTCGCCTTCCTCGAGCCGGTAAACCCGGGTGGCGATGGTGCGGCGGAGGCGGATGGCCCCGTCGGACCACATGTCGCGGAAGTTCGGCCCCTGGTTGTTGTAGACGGCGCCCCAGAAGTTGTTGCCGTAGCCGAGGTCGAAGTCGCCGTCCCAGAGCAGGTTGCGCGCGTCATCGGCCCGGGCCGGGCCGGCGGTCAGGAGAAAGGAGAGGAGAAGGAGGCCGAGGATTCTTTTCATGAAACGCCCCGTCGGAAGCGGCGGCCGGCGGCCGGAAAGTTTCCGGACGCCTGGAAGCCGGATGGTTGACCGATGGCCCGGGTTGGTCCGGAACCGGGGAAATTATACAACACCACTTCAGTCCGGACAACCCGCGGCCGCGCGGGGGCGGCCCGGGATCAGTAAGTCTTGATTACAGGATAATACCGGTTTGAATGCGGGCCGAGAGCGCGGCGCCCAGGAGAAGGCCAGGAAGCGTACTGAAGGTACGCTGACGCCGCCGCCGACGCCGGCAACAAAGCTATTCGGCCCGAAGGCGAATCGGTATCAGGCGGGGTTGGCGAGGCGGCCCAGGAAGAGGAGGGCGCCGGTGGCGCGCTCCCGGATGAGGAAGATGAAGGGGTGGTCGGCCCGGAAGACGGGCACGGCCCGGGGCGGCCTGATGGAGGTGACCCGCATCACCACGCCGGTGGCCGCGGCCGCCTCGGTGCCCGCCTCGTTGACCTCGACGAAGGACTTGTGAACCACCTCGGAGATGCAGAGGTCGGGACGGCCGGTGATGCCGGAGAAGTCGGCCCGGTCGGAGAAGGCCGGCCCCAGGCCCATCCCGGCCAGCACGCCGGCGAGGGCGAACTCGCCGGTCAGCCGGAAGCGGGGCAGCGCGGCCTTGACCTCGCGGTTCCGCATCTGGCCGAGCCAGCCGGAGAGATTTTCGGCGTTAAGACGCTTTTCAAGGTTTTTAAGCCCGTCGGCCTCCCGCGGCAGCAGGATGACCATCGAGAGGCGCTCCCCGGCGTAAGGGATCTCCAGGCCCTGGAGTTCCGGCGTTTCGAAGTAGCCGAATTCGCCCTGGCGGTTCATCAGCCGGGCCTTGACCGGCGGGCCGGCCTCCGGCTGGAAGGGGGCTTCGAGGGTGTTCTTCTCCAGGAACTTCTCGGCCCAGGTTCCCTTGAAGTAGATGGCGTTGGTCAGGACCAGCCGGGTCTGGCTGTTGATGACGCCGGGCGGAATCAGGTCCTTGATGCGGTCGCGGGTCTGCCGTTCCACCCAGGCGTTGATGCTTTTGCGGGCCGGTTCCGGCGCCTTCCGGAAGTCCAGTTCCTCCAGGCCGGCCCGGTAGGAGTTCCGGGCCAGGTTGAGGTACTCGGGAAGGAAGCCCAGGCCGCGCTGGGCCCAGAGGGCGTTGGCGGCGTTCAGTTCGTTCAACTTCTCGGAGCCGAGCCGCTCCAGCAGTTCCCGGTAGGCGGCGTGGAGGCGTTCCGGCGGCAGGTCGAAGTGGAGGGTACTGGCCATCGCCCGGCTGGTCTCGCCCCGGGCGCCGGCCCAGGCCATGGCCAGGGCGGTTGATAAGCTGTTGGGGGAGAAGAAGAGGTTGTCCCGGGCCGGTTCGGCCAGTTTCTGGTAGAGTTCGCAGGCGAAACGGGTGTTGCCGCGGTTCAGGATTTCCAGGTCGGTTTCGGCGGCCGCGTTCGCGGCCAAGGCCAGGCCGGCGCCGGCCAGGGCCAGGAGGGTTGCCAGTTTCATCTCGGCCTCCTCGGGTAAGGGTTCGCGATTCGCTCCGGGCGGGAGCGTCCGGGGAATTGGACACCGCCGGCCCGCAAAAGTTCCGGCCCGGTTGCCAGGAATCGGTCCATTGATAATATAATATCCTGAGCATGGTGGCGAATCAAACGGCGATCCTGGCGCTGGACCTGGGGACGACGCTGGTCAAGGGCGGCCTGGTTTCCGGCGGCCGGGTGCTGGCGCGGGGCCATTTCCCCTTCCCGGTCCGCTACGACGGGCTGAAGCGGGAGGCCGACCCGGAGGAGTTCCGGCGCGGCCTGGCCGGCCTGCTGGCCGGACTGGGCCGCCAGGCGCGGAAGCGGCGCCTCGAAGTGCTGGCCGTCGGCGTCGCCTCGCAGGCCCAGACCTTCACCGCCCTGGACCGCCGGGGGCGGCCCCTGATTCCCTTCATCGTCTGGAACGACCGGCGGGCCGGGGCGGCGGCGGAACTGCTCCGGGCGCGGTTCCCGGATTTTTCCGCCGGCGGCCACCAGCCGGCCGATTCTCTTTCCTTCGCGGCCAAGCTGCTCCACCTCAGGCGGGAACGGCCGGAGGTCTTCAGCCGGGCGCGCCGTTTTCTGCTGCTCAACGAGTGGAGCCTCTGGCAGTTGACCGGCTTCGCCTTCGGGGACAGCACCAACTTCGGCATGGGCGGCCTCTACGACCTCCGGGCCGGCGGCCTCCTGGAGGAGCGGCTCGGGTTTATCGGGGTGGCCCCGGAGCAGCTGGCCCGGATCCGGACCGCCGGCGCCTTCGGCCGGCCGCTCCGGCCGGACTGGGCCGGCGCCGCCGGGCTGCCGCCGGGGATACCGGTCTTCTCCTGCGCCAACGACCAGGCCGCGGCGGCGGCCGGGGCCGGGGTTACCGAATCGCTGGGCCTGGTCAGCCTGGGCACGGCCCTGGTCTTCTACCTGCGGCGGCCGGAACCGGCCCGGGCGCTGACCCCGGCGCAGATGACCGGGATCTTTCCGCTCGGCGGCTATTTTCTGCTCAGCGTGGAGCCGAGTTTCGGCGACCTGCTCGACTGGGGCAAGCGGACTTTCTGGCCGGACCGGGGCTGGCCGGAGTTCTGGCGCCGGGCGCCGCGCCGCCCGGCGGTGCGGGCGGTTTTTGCTGATAACCAGGTCGGGTTTTCCGGGCTCGGGCTGGAGACCGGCCGGGCCGACCTGCTGGCGGCGCTGGTGGAACTGGGCCGGGAGCGGTTCCGAGTCCACCTGGCCGAACTCTTTCCGGCCGGGACGGCGGGCCGGGAGTTCCTGGCCGGCGGCGGCTGGGCGGCGTCGAAGCCCCTGCTGGACCGGCTGGCGGTGGACACCGGGATCCGCTGGCGGCCAGCGCCGGCGGAGTGCGCCCTGCTGGGGGTGGCGCGGATCATCGAGGCGAATTATTTCCAAAAAAAGGCTTAAACCGAGGAGGTCGGGATGAAGATAAATTTCGGCGACAACAATTACGAGGAGTTGCAGGCGGCCATCGAGAAGGAGGCGATGGTGCTGGTGCCGGTGGGGCAGGTCGAGGAGCACGGGCCGCACCTGGCGGTGAAGACCGACGCCCTGATCGCCGAGCGGCTCTGCGCCGCGGCGGCCCGGGAACTGGCCCCGGAGTTCCCGGTCCTGGTGACCCCGACGGTCTGGAGCGGCTATTCCACCCGCGAGGTGCTGCGCTGGCCCGGCTGCCTGACGCTGCGGCTGACCACCCTGATCGAGATGATGTACGACATCAGCGCCGGCCTGGTGCGGATGGGCTTCAAGAAGGCGGCGCTGGTCAACTGCCACGGCAATCACCCGGGCGCGCTGGAGGTGGTGGTGCGCCGGATCGCCGACGATTTCGGGGTTTACCTGGCCCTGACCAACCCGATGCTCCTGGCCCGGCCGGAGATCATGGCGATCCTGGAGAAGGGGGCGGCGGGGAGCTGCCACGCCGGCGAATTCGAGACCTCGGTGATGCTTTACCTCGACCCGGACTCGGTCCGGATGGAGAAGGCCAGCGACGTCGACATCCTGCGGATCAAGGAGGGATTGTCCGGCCCGGGGGCCTTCGTTTCAACCTGGGGAGTGCAGAAGAGCCTGACCGGCGTCTTCGGGGCGCCCCGGACCGCCACCGCCGCCAAGGGCGAGGCCCTCTTCCGGGCGCTGGTCGAGGGGCAGAAGAAGTTCCTGCGCAGTTACGCCCGCCTGGAACCGGCGGCCTGAGCCGCCGCCCTACCCGTTTTTTTCGCGGCCGGCCGGCGCCGGTCAGGCGCGGCGGATGGCCGCGTGGTACTCCTGGAGGCTCCGGACCGAAAGCTCGCCCTGCTTCAGCTCCTTGATGGCCAGGAAGGTCGCCTTGGCGCCGGGCATGGTGGTGATGAGCGGCACGCCGCGGCTCACCGCGATGGCCCGGATGGTGGTGATGTCGCGCCGGGGCTTCTGGCCGGACGGGGTGTTGATGACCAGGGCGATCTCGCCGTCCTTGATGTGGTCGACGATGTTCGGCCGCCCCTCGGAGACCTTGGGGATGATCCGGACCGGAACGCCCGCCTCGGCCAGCCGCCGGCCGGTGCCGGCGGTGGCCAGCAGCTCGAAGCCGAGTTCGTGCAGGCCGCGGGCCACCGGTACCAGCGCGGACTTGTCCCGGTCCCGGACGCTCAGGAAGACCCGGCCGGAGCGGGGCAGCTTCTGGCCGGCGGCCAGCTGGCTCTTGGCGTAGGCGCGCTCGAAGGAGGAGTCGAGGCCCATCACTTCTCCGGTGGAACGCATCTCCGGACCCAGCACCGTGTCGACGCCCGGGAAGCGGTTGAAGGGGAAGACCGATTCCTTGACCGCGAAGTGGGAGACCGGGACCTCGCGGGTGAAGCCGAGTTCCTCGAGGCTGCTTCCGAGCATCAGCTTGGTGGCCAGGTTGGCCAGCGGCACCCCGATTACCTTGCTGACGAAGGGGACGGTCCGACTGGCGCGCGGGTTGACTTCCAGGACGTAGAGGCGGTTCTCCTTGACGGCGAACTGGATGTTGATCAGGCCGCAGACCTTCAGGGCCAGGGCCAGCTTGCCGGTGGCCTCCTTGATCTCCTCGACCAGCCGGCGGGAGAGGGAGTAGGTCGGCAGGACCATGGCGCTGTCGCCGGAGTGGATGCCGGCCTCCTCGATGTGCTCCATCACCCCGGCCACCACCACCTGGCGCCGGTCGCAGATGGCGTCGACGTCGACCTCGATCGCGTCCTCCAAGAACTTGTCGATCAGGACCGGGTGCTCCGGGGCCACTTCGACCGCCTTGGCCATGAACTCGGTCAGGGAGCCGGTATCGTAAACTATCTCCATGGCCCGGCCGCCCAGGACGTAGGAGGGGCGAACCAGGACCGGGTAGCCGATGGATTCGGCGATCTTCCGGGCCGCCTCGAAGGAGGAGGCGGTCCCGTTGGGCGCCTGCTGGAGGCGCAGTGAATTGAGCAGCCGGCTGAAGCGCTTCCGGTCCTCGGCCCGGTCGATGCTGTCCGGCGAGGTGCCCAGGATCTTGAGGCCGGACCGCTGGAGCGGGATGGCCAGGTTGAGCGGGGTCTGGCCGCCGAACTGGACGATGGCCCCCAGCGGCCGCTCGCGTTCGACGATGTTGAGCACGTCCTCGAGGGTGAGCGGCTCGAAGTAGAGGCGGTCGGAGGTGTCGTAGTCGGTGGAGACGGTCTCCGGGTTGCAGTTGACCATGATGCTCTGGTAGCCGGCCTCGCGCAGGGCGAAGGAGGCGTGCACGCAGCAGTAGTCGAACTCGATGCCCTGGCCGATCCGGTTGGGGCCGCCGCCCAGGATGGCCACCTTCCGTTTTCGGTCGGCCCGGCACTCGTCGCCGCGGTCGTAAGAGGAGTAGAAATAAGGACGGGCCACCTCGATTTCGCTGGCGCAGGTGTCGACCAGTTTGAAGACCGGCTCGATGCCCAGTTTCTTGCGCCGGGAGCGGACCTGAACCTCGGTCAGGCCGCTCAGGCAGGCCAGCTGGCGGTCCGAGAAGCCGTACTCCTTGGCCCGGCGGAGGG
>JAKJFK010000293.1 GCA_022704925.1 candidate division TA06 bacterium
CGCGATCGACGACAGGACCCGCGCGGTCTACATGGAATCGATCGGGAACCCCAAGAACAATGTCGATGATTACGGGGCCATCGCCCGGATCGCCCATGAAAACGGGCTGCTCCTGGTCGTCGACAATACGGTGGCGCCGCCGCCGATCCTTCGTCCCTTCGAGCTCGGGGCCGATATCGTAATCTATTCCCTGACCAAATTTCTTGGCGGCCACGGCACTTCGCTGGGAGGCGCCATCGTGGAGAAGGGCGATTTTCCATGGAACAACGGACGTTATCCCGAAATTTCCGGACCGGACGCCTCCTACCACGGCCTCTCCTACTGGAAGTCATTCGGCCGTTTCCCGGCGGCCGGGAACCGTTCCATCGCCTACACGGTCAAGGCCCGGGTGCAGCTCCTGCGTGACCTCGGCTGCTGCCTCTCTCCCTTCAATTCCTTCCTGATCCTGCAGGGCGTCGAGACGCTCCCGCTCAGGGTTCGCCAGCATTCGACCAACGCCCTTGAAATCGCCCGCTGGCTGGAAAAGCACCCGGCCGTGGCCTGGGTCAACTATCCCGGACTTGAGAGCCATCCGGATCATCAACGGGCGGTCCGCTACTTCAGGGAAGGCTTCGGGGCGATCATCGGTTTCGGCATCAAGGGCGGCTTGAAGGCCGGTCAGAAGCTGATCGACTCGGTGCGCCTGGTATCACACCTGGCCAACATCGGCGACGCCAAGACGCTGGTCATCCACCCAGCCTCCACCACGCACCAGCAGCTGACCGGCGCCGAGCGGGCCCGGGCCGGGGTGACCGACGACTATATCCGGCTTTCGGTCGGCCTGGAAAACTGCGCCGACATCAAGGCCGACCTCGACCAGGCGCTGCGCGCCAGCCAGTCCTGACGGACCGGCGGCCGTGCTATAATATCCGAA
Organism: candidate division TA06 bacterium; assembly: GCA_022704925.1. GTDB lineage: Bacteria > Ratteibacteria > UBA8468 > MWAK01 > MWAK01 > MWAK01. The sequence continues at coordinate 914 of JAKJFK010000293.1, forward strand.
GTTTCCAATCACAATCGCGGGAGCCGTCATGAATATTTATCCAGACATCAGCCGGGCGGTGGGAAATACCCCGCTGGTCCAGCTCAATCGCATCGGGCGTGAAACCGGCGCCCGCCTGGTCCTGAAGCTGGAGTTCTTCAACCCGCTCTCCAGCGTCAAGGACCGGATCGGGGCGGCCATGATCGACGCCGCGGAGAGGGACGGCCGGCTCCGCCCCGGCGGCACCATCATCGAGCCGACCAGCGGCAATACCGGCATCGCCCTGGCTTTCGTCTCGGCGGCCCGGGGTTACCGCCTCATCCTGACCATGCCTGAAACGATGAGCCTGGAACGCCGGGCCCTGCTGAAGATACTGGGCGCGGAAGTGGTGCTCACCCCGGGTCCGGAAGGGATGTCCGGGGCCATCAGGAAAGCCGGGGAACTCCTCCTGGAAAGACCGGGCGCTTTCATGCCGCAGCAGTTTGAAAACCCGGCCAATATCGACGTGCATCAGCGCACCACGGCCCAGGAAATCCTGGCGGACTTTCCCGAGGGCATCGACGTGCTGATCACCGGTGTGGGCACTGGCGGGCACCTCACCGGCACCGCCCGCGTGCTCAAGGCCGCCTGGCCGAACCTCAAGGTCTTTGCGGTGGAGCCGGCCGCATCCCCGGTCATCAGCGGCGGCG
>JAKJFK010000294.1 GCA_022704925.1 candidate division TA06 bacterium
CTTGCTGCCCTGATCGAGAAGGTAGGCTGAGGCCGCCAGCGTCAGGGGTGCCAGAAAAACACGGCGAGGCACAAGTCAGGACTCCATCTTGGTCCGGCAGCCAAGGCAGTAGCGGGCGTGAGGCAGGACCATCAATCGCTTCGATTCGATCGCGCAGCCGCATGACTCGCAACGGCCGTAAGTTTTGCTTTCAATCCGGGCCAGCGCCTCTTCCACCTCCTGAAGCGAGGTGTTCTCCTCGGTCACCAGCCCCAGCTGGAGCTCCCGTTCGAAATTGTCGGTACCCTGGTCGGCCGGATGGGTGGTAATACCACTCTTTTCAGTGTCGCGCTCGGTATTCAGGGAACCCGCCTTTTCCAGGCCTTCCAGGCTTTTCAAAAGCCGGTCCCGTTCTTTTTCAAGCGCTTTCCGGAATCTTTCAAGCGTTTTCTTTTCCATTCGAGCTCCCGCGCGTTGTTTCTCGAGATGAAAACCACTACACGTCGAAAATCACCCGGCACCGCCAGACACCACGTTCTTTCTCTATTTTCAACTGATGATGCGTGGCACTTTTGATCTCGGCAATTATGGGGAAAATTATAACATTCGTAAGGCCTAATGTCAAAGACAGGCCGCCGGCCGGACGCTTGCGCAGGCGCAGTTCGACCGGGCGGAAAGGATGTCCGGCCCGTTCGGTTCGGAAAATCGCCTCGTTGAGCGTTTTGACCAGCAGTTCCTCGGCATTCCCGGCGGCCAGCCGGATACGGAACGGCGTCGCTTCCCCCGGGCTTTCCGGAAGCGGCCGGCCGGTGTAAAGAAAAAAGAGTCCGGCCAGGGCGGCCCGGAAGAGGCCCGCCAGGCTGGTGGCGGCCAATTCCAGCCCGCGGTCGGCGGTATGCTCGAACTCCCGGAATTCCGGTTTCATTTCTGGCGGCCTCCGGTCGGGCGGTTCCGCTTCCGCTAACCCCGCCCGCAGATTTCGCTCAAACGTTCCAGGTAATAACGGTAATTTTCAAAAGGAACGTCGGGCGGCAGGCTGTGATCGGTGAACGGGATGTAGCCGCCGGCCTCGATCAGCGGCCTGATCCGCGTCAACTCGGCCTCGATCCGGGATTCGTCCGCGGCCAGGGCGCGTTTGTCCACCCCGCCCCAGATAAGCAGTTCCCGGCCGTATTCGCGGCGCACCGCGTTGACGTCCATCCCGGACTGCACCTCAAAGGGAAAGAGGAAGTTAAGTCCGGCCTCGAGCCAGACCGGGATGAGTCCGTCAATCCGGCCGTCGCTGTCGAGGCCGATGAACTCAACCCCGCGCCCCCGCAGGAAATCAACCACCCGCCGGTAGCGGGGCAGCATGTATCGGCGGGCCAGGACGGGGGAGATCAGCGGCCCGTGGCGGTAGGCCATATCCTCCCAGAAGGCGAAGGCGTCGATCGAAACGGTGTCCAGGACCTGTTCCACGATGGCGAGGATAAAATCGGCATCCGCCTCCATCATCTCTTCCAGGAAGGCGGGGTCGTCATAGAAAAGGGTGCAGAGTCGCTCCACGCCCAGCAGGTTGCGGAGCGGCCCGAAGAAGCCGCCCCAGCGGTCGG